>SZPB01000336.1 GCA_030263535.1 Cytophagia bacterium CHB2 | reverse complement strand
GGGAGCCAGAACAGACAAAGGTCAACATGATCACCCATGTTGGCCTTTTCTTTTATATTGTTTGTGGTTCAGAATTCTGTACAGCGAAATCCTTCAGCAAGTTTGCGATTGACATTTCACCGGCATTTCAACATATTCACCGGTGCCGCGTCTTGTAAGTGAAATCAGGCACGAAAATCTTGTTTTGCGGCGAAAAAGCAGAAATGCGAATATCCGTGTACCAAATAAAATGAACTTCCGGCAAATAGGGTGTTGCATTACGATTGGCCTTTTGTCAGTCGCGCTGTACAGTTGTGGCGCCGGTCTTGAGTCGAAATCGTTTCAACCCGACCAGGCGATCTTCTCCCGCGAAATTCAGAAGTCTTTGGAAACCGTGGTGCACTCCATCGTGGGCGTGGGCGCGATTTTCAATTACCGCGTCGAAGCCTACAATCACCAACTGGTCGAGGGCCGGTTTCAACCGGATTCCACCAGCCCGACCGGCTATCAGTTGCAAGCCGGCAATGCCATCCTCCGCAGCCAACAAACGGAAAGAGTCAACGGCGCAGGCCTGATCATTCACCGTGACGAGCGCCACACCATCGTTTTGACTTGCGCGCATGTTGTGATTCATCGTGACACCATCAACAGTTACTACCGCGACAGTGAGGGCCGGCGCACCGATATCCTGCACTCGCGCGCCCTCATGCGCAAGCAGGAACATTACATTCTCTCGCAGAGCAATCATCTGATTGCCGCGGAGATGATCATCGCCGATGAGCGCGCGGATTTGGCTTTGCTGCGCGTGCCCTCCACCTTCAACGTGGGATTTGCCTACGCTTCCAGCATTGCCTTCGAAGAACCGGTGGCGTGGGGCGATTTCTGCTATCTGTTCGGCTATCCCAAGGAAACCAAGCAGTTGACCAGCGGCCTGATCAGCCTGCTGCCGCACGAGGGTTTTTTCTTGATCGATGCCGTGGCGCGCTCGGGCTTTTCCGGCGGGCCGGTTTTCGTCGTGCGGCCCAAGCACGGTTTGCAACTCGCCGGCATCGTGCGCGGGGTGTCCTCGGACAAGTTGAACTATCTCGCGCCGCCGCAAAACGCCTTGATCGGAGAAAATCTCAATCCCGCAGATTTGCCGCAGATCAGCGCTCAAGAAGTCAACCTGATCAACTATGGCGCGGCGTATGCCGTGGGCGCGAACGTGATCGGCAAATTTTTGCAGGAATCAGCCGAGGCGCTTGCGCGCCTGCAAATCACGCTGGCGCCGCACTATTTGCCATAATCAATTTCAGCAATCATTTTCCCGGCAAGCCGGGTGACTTATGTGACATTTTTGGCAGGATGATGTATCGGCAGAATTATTTCAAATCATTCTGCCGACAAACTATTCTGCGATAAACTTTCAGAATTTTATTCTAACAAGGAAAATTTATGCAACGACGTTTGACCTGGAGTTTTGTGTTGCTGTTGCTGTTGGCGCATTTTGCCGCCGCGCAGGAAAAGGTTGTCATCGTGCCCAAGCCCGTGACCGGCACGCCCTATGCCGTGAATGACAGCACGGATCTTTTTGCCAAGTCTTATCGCTTTTTCATCGAAGGCGAGGTAGACATGGCCTCGGACAGCTTGCGCAAGCTGATCGACCAAAGCGGGCTGAAGCTGAACCCCGCCTCGTACTACATTGTCGTCGCCAATTTCACCGATCATGTTTCACCCATCGGCATGTTTCACGCAGGCTCCGGTTTTCTCGACACCCGGCTGTACGGCCTGGACAGCGACAGCTTGTATTATTTGTTTGTCTCGCGCACGGAAAACGCGCCTTCATTTGTTTCCGTCATGTTGAAGTCGAAACCCACGCCGTTTGAAGAGAACCTGCCGGCGTTTCTGCAGCTTATCGGGTTCGGCATACAAGCGGCATTGGATTCTGCCGAACAGAAAACCACGTGGATCGACGTGCGCCGTTTTGAAATCCCGGACAAATTCAAGAAATCCTCGGATATTTCGGTGATCGTCAAGAAGACGCTGGAGGAGGATCGCTATCTCGCGTCCGCGGTGTTCGATAATACGCCGTTGGAACGCTGGAGCTACGGCATTGCCACGGCGATTACAACGCTTAACGATATTGTGCTCGAAATTGGCGAGGACGGTACCATCATCGTGCGGCCGCAGCCCAGCGGCGACCTGGCGGCGTTCGGGGTGATCAATTACCATTTCAAGCCGGTGGATACCAAAGCCCCGACCATTGCTTCTTCCGTGCATTTGCTCGGCGGTTTGCGCGTGGCAACGCACATCGAGCCGGTGCTCGGCCTCGGCCTGGGCGTGCCGATTGCCAACTTTGCCTTGCATGTGTTTGCCGGCGGCAGCCTGGCGTTTCGCAATGAATTAAAAAGCGGGTTTCAAATCGGGCAGCGCGTTTTGTCGGAAGAAGATCCCTTCAAGCTCAAGCTGAAAGCTTATCCGCGCTTTGGGTTGGAATTGAAGTTTCCGTGAGGAATGCCATTTGAATAACGTACCCATTTCCTGCAACCGCTAATTAACGCGAATGTACGCTAATAGATTTCCCATTCGCGTTGATTCGCGGTTTGTCCGCCCGGGCGGTAGAATAAACAAAAAAGGCCAACATTGACAGATCGTCAATTTGGCCTTTTTCGTTTTGCTTCCACACTTTGACATCAAAGCGGGAATCAAGTTTGGTGCGGAAGGGGGGATTTGAACCCCCACGGGCGAACCCACTACCCCCTCAAGATAGCGTGTCTACCAGTTTCACCACTTCCGCAACTGAGAATCCCCCAATTAAAAATCAACCGAATGGACTTTGAGATTCAAAATCGGTAAGCCCGGTTTGTTCTGCCGCGGCATCTGCTGTAACTAAGTCACGGCCAAGCCGTGACTGAACATTACCAAACAAGATCTTCGTCGGATGACAATTCGCGTGACAATACAAAAAGAAATCGAGTAAAGCTACTCTTGTTTTGGCGCTGCCGGCGGCGGCGTCTGCTGCAAACCCGGGGCAATCGGCGCGCCGATGTCAGCCGGGGAGGGCGTTCTCACCTGGCGCTCTTCACGTTCCTGGCCAACCAGGCTGCTGCTGGGGCCAGCGGCCGATTTCATCAAGCCCAGGATCAACGCCATTACCATGAAGGAAGCCGCGAGAATTGCAGTGAGCTTGCTCAAGAATGTCGCAGCGCCGCGCGAGCCGAAAACCGTGCCCATGGTGCTGCCGCCGAAAGAGCCGGCCAAACCGCCGCCCTTGCTCGCTTGCATGAGAATGACGATGGTTTGCAACACGGCGATCAAGAGAAAAATCGTGATGAGAAAAGCGTACATACAAGTTTTCCTGGTTTAAATTTTAGATCAAGACAATGCTTCTGCGGCTTTGATGATGGCCGCAAAGCCCTCGGCCTCCAAACTGGCGCCGCCCACGAGCGCGCCGTCAATATCCGGTTGCTGCAACAACTCCGCGGCGTTGGACGATTTCACGCTGCCGCCGTATTGAATCCGGCAGGCGTTCGCCAGATTTTCATTATATAAATCCCGCAGCAGGCTGCGGATGAAAACATGCGCTTCTTGCGCTTGCTGAGGCGTGGCATTCACACCCGTGCCAATCGCCCAAACCGGCTCATAGGCAATCGTCACACGGCCAAAATCCTCGGCTGTGATGGCTTTGAACGCGCCGCGCACTTGCGTTTCCAGCACGCGCTGCGTGTCGCCTGCCTGCCGTTGCGCCAGCGTTTCGCCGAGGCACACAATCGGCTGCAAACCCGCAGCCAACGCGCGCTGCAAGCGGCGATTCACGGTGTCATCAGTTTCACCGAAATATTGCCGGCGCTCCGAGTGCCCGATCAACACGAATTCACAACCCACACTCAACAGCATGGCGGCAGAGATTTCGCCGGTGAATGCGCCTTTTTCTTCCCAATGGAGATTCTGGCCGCCGAACTTAATCGCCGAGCCTTTCAACAGCTCGGCGATCGTACTAAGATTTGTAAACGGCGGAAAAACCGCCATGTCAACTTTTTCGATATTGAGAACTTTGACCTTCAGCGCTTTGATCAACGCTGCGGCTTCCGGCGCGGTGGTAAACATCTTCCAGTTGCCGGCAACGAACAGACGGCGCTCACGCTTTGCCATGGTTGCCTCTTAGAGTGAACGCGCCATCAAGTGAATCAAATCGATCACGCGGCACGAGAAACCCCATTCATTGTCGTACCACGAGAAAACCTTCACCGTCTTGCCGTCATTGTTCACAAACGTTGACAGCAAATCGACGATGGAAGAATTGGGATTCATGCGAAAATCGATCGACACCAGCGGCTCGTTGGTGTATCCCAAAATGCCTTTCATCTTGCCGTCGGCTGCTTCGATGAACGCCTTGTTGACTTCTTCGACCGAGGTGGCCTTCTCGACTTCGAAGGTGACATCGACCAGCGAAACGTTGGGCGTGGGCACGCGCACGGAAATGCCATCCATTTTGCCTTTCAGCTCGGGAATCACTTCCGCCACGGCTTTAGCAGCGCCGGTGGTGGTCGGAATCATCGACAAAGCGGCGGCGCGGGCGCGACGCAAATCTTTGTGCGGCAAATCGAGAATCCGTTGATCGTTGGTGTAAGCGTGAATCGTGGTCATCAAACCGCTTTTAATGCCGAATTTTTCCAGAATGACTTTAGCCACCGGCGTCAAGCAGTTTGTCGTACACGAGGCATTCGAAACCACGTGATGCTTGGCGGGATCGTAGTTACTGTCGTTCACGCCGATCACCACGGTCAGGTCCTGGCCCTTGGCCGGCGCGGTGATAATGACTTTCTTGGCGCCGCCGGAGGTGATGTGCTTGACCGCCGCGTCTTTATTGGTGAAAAGCCCGGTCGATTCCACCACGATGTCCACGCCCAGATCGCGCCATTTCAGGTTTGCAGGATCTTTTTCCGAGTAAACACGCACCGGCTTGCCGTTCACCAGAATGTTATTATCTTTCGCTACGACTTGCGCGTCGAGATTGCCCAAAATCGAGTCATACTTCAGCAAATGCGCCAGGGTTTTCGCATCGGTGATGTCATTGACGGCGACGAATTCGATGTCTTTGTCGTTCATTGCGGCGCGAAAGATGTTGCGCCCGATTCTGCCAAATCCGTTGATGCCAACTTGTATAGCCATATACTCCTCCACACTCGGTTCGTTAAATGAAAATCTGTTGCACGTTTATGCAAAAAATACTTTAGCAATTTCCAAAATTTTGGGATCGATGGTCTTTGGTTTTTGCAGCGCTTCGGTGATGGGCGCGTCGACGATCTCCGTGCCACGCAATGCCGCCATGCGTCCGAATTTGCCCTCGTGCACCATGTCCGCAGCCTTCACGCCAAAGCGCGTCGCCAGCAAGCGATCATACGAGGTGGGCGAGCCGCCGCGCTGCAACGGGCCCAACACCGTGACACGCACTTCGGTTTGCACCAGCAATTGCTCCAGCTTGCGCGCGACGTAATCGCCGGCGCCGCCATAAACCGGATGATCGTATTCATCGACGCGTTTGGCAACACCGAACTCGCGGTCAGCTTCCTGCGGCCGCGCGCCTTCGGCAACCACAATGATGCTGAAATTCCGGCCGCGGCGCTTGCGCGCTTCGATTGCTTTTGCGACTTCATCGACGGAAAACGGCTGCTCCGGCACGAGGATATAATCTGCGCCGCCGGCAATGCCCGCGGTTGCGGCAATCGCCCCTGAAAAACGGCCCAAAACTTCCAGGACCATCACGCGGTGATGCGCTTCTGCGGTGCTGTGCAGGCGATCGATCGCCTCTGTGGCAATACCCACCGCCGTGTCAAAACCGAACGAGATGTCGGTTCCTTCAACGTCGTTATCAATCGTTTTGGGAATGCCGACGGCTTTCACGCCCTTGCTCGCCAGCTTATGCGCCACGCCCAGCGTATCTTCCCCGCCGATGACCACCAACGCGGAGATTTCATAGCGCTGGGTGTTCTCGATTATTTTTGCGATGCTTTCTTCGCTTTTGAACGGGTTGTGCAGCGAGGTTCCCAAGATCGTGCCGCCCTTGGGCAGGATGCCGGACACAGAATACAAACTCAGAGGCTCGATGTCGCCTTCGATCAGACCATCCCAGCCGTTCCTGATGCCCAATACCTGATCATCATAAGCGGTGATGGCGCGTCGCGTAACGGCGCGAATCGCCGCATTCAAGCCGGGGCAATCACTGCCTCCCGTTAAGATACCAATTCTCATACAACTTGGTCCTCCATAACAAGTAACGTCCTAAAGTTTTATCTACAGTCCTGCGAAAATTCCCGGTAAAAACCGCGTTTCAAATTAAAAAAGACCGCGTAAGATAACAAAAATCGCCTGGATTGTCAAGCTTTTATCCCGCGAGGTAGTGTCTCAGTTTGAATTTCCGCCATCCCCAATCAGGTTAATCAAGTCAGAAATTGACCAAAGCTTGTTTGTGAGACCGACGACCATTGCGGGCGTAACGCGCAAGGATTTATGAATGCGAACAAAGTTGTAATACATGAAGTGCAGCGCGACGGCATGCGCATGATTTTCCACTTTCTTCGAAAAGCCGTTGGTCAGCCGCGTGAATCTACGCATATTCATTCTCATGGTCAAGTTTTGGCGCTCAATGTGGCTTGTGGAAATGTGCCTTGCGGTGGGATTGCCAGAAATGACGTTTTTCTCAATGCCAACATATTCGGGCGGGCTGTAGCGGCGTTCATCCTCAATCGGCTTGCCAAAAATCTTGACAAGCTGGGCGTAGTCAATATCTGCTCCAAAACTATCCTCGATAGCTTCCAAGTACACTTTCAAGCCGTCTGTTGTAAGCTGTACGCGATCCTTCAAGCGCGAGGCAACGTCTCTGATGAAAATTCGAGCATACTCCGCATCGCGATTTCCGACCAGCCACGAAATAGCAAGCTTCGAATCCGCTTCCATCGCTACCCAAGTCCAAATGCTTCCGATGCCATACATTCCCCGAAATGCTTCAGGGAGATTCTTGTCTTTGGCGTAGACGAAAGACCAAACCTCATCGCATTGCACCCGCTTTGCTGAAACGTTTTTTACGTTTTCATCATGATACTTTTGGCAGGCTTGCCCGATATCCACAAGAAGCTTTGTAACGGTGTTGATTGAAACGTC
>SZPB01000335.1 GCA_030263535.1 Cytophagia bacterium CHB2 | reverse complement strand
AAACGCGCTTGCCATCTTTTAAATCAAACGCCGCGAGAAAAGATTGCGCGTGCGCATCGCCTTGCACGATCACAAAGTTTTTATAAATGATCGGCGAGCTGGCGTAGCCCCATTGCACTGCGGCATCACTATGCAAACCGGGATCAAGCACCCCGAGATCCTGCTTCCAGAGCAGCTTGCTCTGTATATCAAAACAATACAAGCCTTCGGAAGCAAACAGCGCCACGACATATTTGCCGTCTGTCGCCGGCGTCGAGTTCGCCTGGCTCGCTTTGAGATGCCGCTTCACGCGCGGTACACCCTGGACCACGACCTTCTCCCAAATAACACGTCCACTGTTTTTATCCAAACAATAAAGCCGCCAACTGTGCGGTGCACTCTCCGGCACCGGCGCGTTGCTGCGGGTTTGTGTTTGAAATGCCGAAGAATCACCACTCACTGCGGTTGCAATGAAAACGCGATTGCCCCAAATAATTGGGCTAGCATGCCCCAATCCAAGAATGCGCGTTTTCCAGCGAATGTTTGCGGGCGTTTCAGCATTCCAGTTTGTGGGAAGCGATTTGCTCTTAGCTACGCCGGCGGCATCCGGGCCGCGAAATGAAGGCCAATCTTGTCCGGACGCAACTTCAACAACGCAAACGCACAGCAACGCGAGAAGAGATCGTGGCATAGTTTTCCTTATATGCGATTAGATTTTCAAAGTCAAAACAAAATTCTGAAAGTGTTTCGCCCACTGAAATGAAATCCCGCAGAAAAAATTTTCTCTCTGTCGCAGTTCTACTTCGGCGGACGAAGTTTTCAAAGCTGCTCGAAAAGCTTCGATTTTCAGTTTGTCTGAAAATCGGTGTAGTACTTACAGCGCGGCAACGCTCATTTTGTGGATCTTCGTCATGCACTATTGACTGAGGTCGAGAAACGCCGCGCTCACTTTTTCCGCTACTTTGCCATCTACTGGCGCGCCCGTCAAATTCGAAAGAATCGCGATCACAGAATTTTCTTGCGGGTAAAGGCGAACATGAGCGGCCATGCCGGGTCCGCCGCCGCCGTGTTGATAAATGCGCCGGCTGTTATCGTCTTTTTCGATATACCAACCCAAAGCGTAATTGGTCTCCTCGCCCGCAGAAGTTTTGAGGCCGCGAAAAATTTCAGCGCGCGTGCTCGGTTTGAGAAAACCGTCGCGCAACAAAGCGGCGCCGAGCCTCGCTACATCCGCAGCAGTTGAGAGCAAGCCCGCGCCCGCCAATTTGAAGCTCGGATCATACGCCGGGGCTTCGGTCACGCGAAAGAAATTTTTTACATAAAACTTTGCAGTTTGCTCGGGCCGCGAGGTGGGATCATTAAACGAGGTATGCTGCAACTCCAGCGGTTCAAAAACATATTGCGCCATTACCGTTGGAAAATCAACTCCACTCGTATGCTCGACAATCGCAGCAACGATGGTGTAGTTGCTCGTGGTGTAAGCGAAACTCGTGCGCGGCGGATATTGTAATGTGTTCGTGGCGAGAATTTCTTGCAAGGCTACGGCGGTCGTTAAGCTCCGGGTATCGTAATAATGCGCGCTGTTGTACTCGTCATTCAAGCCGCTGAGGTGGGCAATGATCAAACGCGCGGACATGTTTTTGTGAGGAAACTGCGGAAGATATTTTTCCACTGGCGCATCAAGGTCGATGAGGCCTTCTTCCATCAACCGCGCAGCCAGCACACCCGTGAAAGATTTCGAAACGCTCCCCAAACCAAATCGCGTTTCTGTGGTTGCGCGCACTTTTTGCTTAAGATCGGCAAAACCGAAAGCCTCATTCCAAACGATTTCACCATTCCTCGCAACGGCCACGCTCACACCAGGAGCTTTTGAGCTTTGCATCATCGCGCGGACGGCTTCGCGGCTTGTGGCGATAGCTTGAGCGTAACGTTCCGCTGCTTGCGCATGCGCTTCGTTCCACAATCCGAACAATACGATGATCGCAAGGCCGTAACGCTGCCAAAACATTTTCATTCTTGTTTGCATAAGCGCATCACTTTTCTAATTTCATTTTGACTTCGCTCAACACTTCGGCCAAACCGAGTGATGACGGCGTTTGGCGCAGAAATTCTTTTGCGCGATTATCGTCTTTCAAGTAAGCACTCAAAAAGTTCAAAGCGTATTGGCAAACGATTTTGTAGCTCTCGACGGCTTCAACGCTACGTTCCGATTTTGTCAGCGTGTGCGATACGGCGCCGTAGCTTGCAATGAAATCCGCATGCACCAATTTTTTGAAAGAGAGCATGTACGCTTCGGCAACAGATAAGCTATCAAAATACTCGAAATTCTTCGGCACGTTGTAACGCTGCGGCAGCTCGCCGTGCATGTGCAGATACGGCACAGTCATCTTCTTCAAATCAAACCACGGCGATTGCCGCAGCAAATCGCGGCCATATTCGTAGCCGGTCGCGGCATCGAGGCTGAGAATGGCATCGACGTCGGCGTTTTGCATCTGCAGTAACGCTTGCGCAACGCCGCCCACGCTCCACGATGCGAGCGCCAGTTTACCCGCGTCAACATTGGGCAGGCGATGAGCGTAATTGAGAATAGAATTCAAATCGCGTAGTTGCGTTTCAATGCCGCGCATGTCAAACGGCCAGCGTTCGCCTTTCTGCAAACCCAAAGCAGTGTGGGCGATGGCAACATAGCCGTGGCTCGCGAGATATTCGCAGAGCACGGAATACACATGCCCGCCGGTGCCGCCGCCTGCGCCGAAGATAACGAGCGGAAATTTTCCCGTGGCGGCTTTCGTGTCTTTCATTGCCGCAGTTGCAGTGGCAAGCAACGGTTGCAGATTGCCGCCAAATGGCTCAAGCTCTTGCGCATAATTTTGCAACACGGCCTGCTTGCGTTCTTCGCGCCATTGCCACGGCTCGGAGTCGGTGTCGTTCAAATACAAATACTCTTCGTAACGCATCGGCTTCGCGTTGCTGCCCGCTTCCGCTGGATACCAAATGAACATTTGCACCGGCCGCCCGCGATGCGCAACGGGCTGGCTTTGTTCGTCGTTTTGATTTTGATACGGCCTGGCGTGATCGAATTGCCGCTCGAACTTGAAGCCGATTTCGTATGGGCCACGCGGCATGCCGTTCCACAGAACGGGCGATTGCGCCATGGCGCACACGCAGTAAAACAGGTTGAGTGCTAAAAGTTTTTTGATCATTGCGTAAGACCAGCAATTAACGAGTTCAATCTGTGCAAAAGAGCAAAGATTTTTCCGTAAGCAGATTTTATTGTAAGCGGATAAAACAAGGGCAGCATCCGCTTACAGCAAAATCCGCTTACCAAAAGCTTTTGGGTTGTGGCTCGTCCGCGTTGTGTAATTGCATCAGTGTTCTACGCCAACGTCTTAAAAACTCACTCATCCTTCAAAACATTCACCGGATTAACCAATGCCGCACTTATGGCCTGATGACTTATTGTAAAAAGGGCGATGACGATTAAAGCCAGCATTGCCAGGAAGTATATCCACCAACTGATTTCAATCCGATAGGCAAAGCTCTCCAGCCATAGGTTGAGTACGTATTGAATAGCCGGAACAGCGATCAGGGAGGCAACGCCGATGAGAAGAATATATTGGCGTGAAAACTGCATTAGCAAGGAAGAAATCGAAGCGCCAAGAACTTTTCTGATGCCCATTTCTTTTCTGCGCTGGTTTAAAGTGAAAGCAATCAGCCCATACAGGCCCAGACAAGCAAGCACGATGGTCAATCCCGAAAAGCCGCTAATCAAATAAGATAGTTTCTGCTCATTATGGTAGAGTTTGTTCAAATGATCATCCATAAAACGGTATTCCAAGGGCACGCCCGGGTTGGTTTGCTCCCAAATGTTTTGCACAGCAGCGATTTTCTCTGCAATATTACCGGGGCCAACACGCACGAAAAGATATTCGATATCAACAAACGGCATGATCAAAGCTATGGGGGAGATTTCATGGTGGAGTGATAAAAAGTTGAAATCCTCAACAACGCCAATAATGGTGCGTGGGCCAGCAGAGGAGAAGTAATGCACTTTTTTACCAATGGGATCCTTCAAGCCCAAATATGCAACGGTTTTTTCGTTGATCATGATGCTTTCCGTCGGATCACTGCCAAACGCTTGGGAAAATGATCGACCTTCTTTTAACTTGATCCCCATCGTCTCGAGGAAATCGTACCCGACCTGGTTCCCCCGTATTTGTTTGCTCTCGGGCTGATCCCGTCCATCGACCAGTATCATATTCACCGGCCAGGGTTCGCCCATCGTTCGCTCGCTACGGCTGACACTGATGATATGATTATTTTGTAGGAGGCTGTTTCGAAACGTCTCATAATACCGCGTCATGTCCTGAGGCAGTAGCTTGATCACCACGACATTTTCCTTGTCAAATCCAAGCTTCTGATCCGAGAGATAAGTAAACTGCCTGGTAATGACGATGGTAGCCGCAATGAGTGCAAAGGAAATACAGAACTGCAAGGCGATCAGGATTTTTCTTAAATGAGAACCAGTGCTCATACTGTTTTTTACATTTTGCTTCAACGCTGCCACGGCTTTGTGGCTCGAGAGCAACAACGCAGGATAAAGGCCTGCCACGATTCCTATCAAAAACGTGACGGCTATTGCAAAAGGCAGTGACTGCAAAACCTGCGTCCAGTCAATGGTGAAATTCCACTCCAGGAGATCTTGGAAATATTCGAAGGCGAACAAGCTGAACAGATAGGCGAGCACAAGGCTGATGAAGCCCAACACCTCAGACTCAGTCAACAACTGCGCTACCAAACTGCCTTTCTCTGCACCTAATATTTTTCTCAAACCCACCTCCTTGCCGCGGCTCACTGAAACGGCAATGGATAGATTCATAAAGTTAAAACTCGCGATGAGCAGGATCAGCAGCGCAACGATCCCCAGCGTATAAATCGTGAAGCGATTTCCCGTCTGCAGGCCGCTTGCCAAATCGTCAACCAAATCAGCCGAACCCAGATAGATGTCCTCCAGAGGTTGAACATAATTTCGATAGGGAGTATCATCTCCCGGATTCTTTTCCCGATACAGTTGATCGAGTTTATCCTGAAGGGCAATGGGGTTTGCACCATCATGCAATAGCACATAACTGAGAAATCCCACCCAACTCCAACTTGATAAATCGGAGAGATAGCCCGCAGGGACTTGATAACTGGAAAATGACACGAGAAAATCGAATTGCAGATGTGAAGTGCTCGGTATTGCTTCCAGAATACCGGTCACCTTTAGGGGAATCTCATTATTCATGATGAGGGTTTTCCCCATGGGATCATCTTTCCCAAAATATTTCGCGGCCATTTCCCGGGTGAGCACAACCGAATTAGGCTGATCGAGCGCCGTGTTTTGATTGCCTGCTTGCAATGGGAAGCTGAAAATTTCGAGGAACAACGAGTCGGCATAAAATCCATGGTTTTCATAGAAACGCCGTTCGCCATTTTCCAGCAGCGCGCGCTGCGCGTATCGCAATTGGGTAGAGGTTTTGATCTCAGGGAATGCACCCCTGATACCAGGCACCAGCGCCGGCGGTGTATTCGCCATTTCGGTGATCGTGCCGGAGTTATCGGTAAAGATGGTATTGATTCTGTAGATATTCTGTGATTCTTGATGAAAACGATCGAATGACAATTCATGGCTCAAAAAGTTGGCAATCAACAAACAGCTTCCCAATCCAACGGTCAGGCCACTGATATTGATGGCAGTATAAATTTTGTGCTTGCGAAGATTTCGATAGGTAGTGAGGAGATGATGACTTAGCATGATCTTGAATCCTTCCTGTTGCAAAGCACCTTGATTGGAAAAATTCTTCGGTGTGCTTCAACCGGGTCGTGGTATTTGAGATGATGAAACGACGGCCAAGCCGCGGCTGAACTCGTTATGGTGAGCTTCAACGAAGTCCGTATTCCGCGACGGCTTTGATGGCAACGAGATCTTCCGAGCCTTCGCGTTTATGCCAGAGTTGCACGAGGCCGGTGCCTTCGCGACCGCCGTAGTTTTTCACCCAGGCGGAAGCATTGCCTTGTTCATCGCGGCCGAGCACGGTTGTCACTTGCGCTTCGTTCACGGCAAAGCCGCCGATCCACCAATCGCGCAGCAAGCCCCATTGCATGCCCTCGCGCGTAACGGAAGAACGATACCATCCGTTGACGCCGAGGGCGCTCTGGCCTTGATACCGCACGCCAACGATGCGCTCCGGAATCGTGAAATCCAACTCTGTCACCTGATCGGTTTTCGGATCGCGTCGATAAACCAACGGCGGCGCGCCGAGCCACACCACTTTGCCGCCGGCATTCAAATATTTTCGCAATAGCGCGGCTTCGGAAGAGTCATCGATCACGGTTGCAGGTACGCGGCTCGCGGCGAACACGACCACGCTCGACGAGCGGTTCGCAATGCTTTCTTGCATGAACCGCGCTAGGCCTTGCGCCTCGAGTAGCTCATATCCTTCGCGCACGAAATAATCGCGAATTTGTTCATCAACGTCGTGGCGAAACCAATTGAAGCCTTTGCTCGCTTCCCAATAAACCGCGCGTTTCGCTTTGCGCGCTTTGGAGCCATTCGAAGTCGCGCCGGTGAGCGCATAAAGATAGCCGTCGTCGCTGCCGATATAAACCACGCCCTCGCTCACGATCGGCGAAGAGAAAATGCGGTCGCGTGTTTTGAAGCGCCATTGCTCCGCGCCGTTGCGCGCATGCACGGCGAACACGTTGCCGCCGCCGTCGCCGAAATAAACGAGCGAGTCGCACACCGTGGGCGAAGACCAAACCGTTTCAGTGGCGTTGAAACGCCATTGCTCTTTGCCCGTGGCGAGATTGACGGCTTGCACGAAGCGGCCATCGGAAGTGCCGGTGATCGCCGCGCCGTTGTAAATCGCGGGCGAAGAGATGACCCACGAAATTTCATGATCAAAGCGCCAACGTTCTTTGCCCGTGCCGCGTTCGAGGGCATACAAAAAACCGTCGCGCCCGCCGAACACCACCGCGTCCTCGCTGATCGCAGGCGAGGAGATGATGGCGCAACGATCAAAACCAAACTCCACGGGGTTGAATTTCACGCCCTCGGTGGCGAAGCGCCATTGCTCCGCGCCGGTTTCAGCGTCGAGCGCG
>SZPB01000334.1 GCA_030263535.1 Cytophagia bacterium CHB2 | reverse complement strand
ACAACATTTGGGTGATGCAGCGCGACGGCTCGAAACCCAAGCAAGTGACGAAGGAAGACTTTCGCCTGCTCAACAATGCGGTATGGACGCCGGATGGCAATTATCTCATCGCGCGCAAGCATTTCACCAGCACGCGCTCACTGGGCGCGGGCGAGATGTGGCTGTATCATCTCACCGGCGGCGAAGGCTTGCAACTCACCAAACGCAAGAACGACCAGCAAGACGCGGGCGAGCCGGCGGTTTCGCCGGACGGCCGTTACGTCTATTTCAGCGAAGACATGAGCGGCGGCAGCACGTTTCAATATAATAAAGATCCCAACGGCCAGATTTACGTCATTCGCCGCCTCGATCGCGAGAAGGGCGACTTGAAAAACTTCGTCACCGGCGCCGGCGGGGCGGTGCGGCCGCAACCCTCGCCTGACGGCAAGTATCTCGCCTTCGTGCGGCGCGTGCGGCTGAGCAGCGTGCTCTATTTGCAGGATTTGAAAACGGGCGAGCAAATTCCGCTGTATGACGGTTTGAGCAAAGATCAGCAAGAAACCTGGGCTACATTCGGCGTTTATCCCAATTATGCCTGGACGCCGGACAGCAGAAATATCGTGATCTGGGCGCAGGGCAAGATTTGGCGCATCGATATCGCAACGAAGCAGGCCGCTCAAATATCGTTTACCGTAAATGTCAGGCAAACGGTCACAGAGGCGGTGCATTCCCCGCAAACCGTTCATGCAGATTCATTCACGGTGAAAATGATACGCGATGCCGTGACTTCTCCCGACGGCAAGACCCTTGTCTTCAGCGCGGTCGGCTCGCTGTGGAAGAAAGCATTGCCCAACGGCAAGCCGCAACGCTTGACCAACAGCTCTCTGCATGAATTCTTCCCGTCATTCAGTCCCGACGGTTTGTGGATTGTGTATTCCACCTGGAGTGATACCGCGCTGGGCAGCTTGTACAAAGTCAAAATCGATGGCCGCAATCCCGTCAAACTCACGCGGCGCAAGGGCTATTATCTCACGCCCTCGTTTTCGCCGGACGGCAGGAAGATCGTGTATCAGCGCGACAACGGCAACTCGGTGTTGGGATTCGCGTACGGCGTGGAGCCGGGTTTGTACTGGATGTCTGCCGGCCCCGGCGAGCCCGGTCGAGCCGAAGGCGGCGAGGAACATTTCATTCAAGAAGAAGGCTATGCTCCGCGCTTCAATCGCAAGGGCGATCGTATTTTCTTTCAATCCGGCGGCGGGCTGGAGAAGAAATACAAAAGCGTTCGCCTCGATGGCGGCGAAGAACGCACGCATTTCAATTTGAAATATGTGAATCAAATCGCGCTGAGTCCCGATGAGCAATGGGTGGCGTTCACGGAATTGTTCAATGCTTACCTCGCGCCGTTTCCGCAAACCGGCGGGCCGATTGATTTGAATAACGGCACCAAGGCGGTGCCGGTGAAGCGCGTCACCCGCGATGCCGGCGATTATCTGCATTGGTCCGGTGACAGCCAAAAGCTGCATTGGATGATTGGTCCCGAGTTGTTTTCTCGTGAGCTGCGCCAGACTTTCACCTTTCTCCCGGGCGCGCCGGACAGCGTTGCGGGCCCGGATTCCGTGGGGCTGCAAATCGGATTGAAGTTAAAGACGGATGTGCCTGCCGGCAAGCTCGCGTTCACCGGAGCACGAATCATCACCATGCGCGGTGATGAAGTGATTGAGAACGGCACCATCGTGGTTGAAGGAAATCGTATCGTCGCGGTCGGCAAGGCGAATGCGGTCAGCATCCCGGCGGACGCAAAGCGCATCGAGGCGAACGGCAAAACCATCATGCCGGGACTCATCGATGTGCATGCGCATGCGGATCATTTCTTTGCCGGTTTGCTGCCGCAGCAGAGCTGGGCCTATTTCGCCAATCTCGCCTACGGCGTGACCACGATGCACGATCCCTCGGCGTATACGGAAACGGTGTTCACACTGGCGGAGATGGTGACGGCCGGCAAGATCACCGGGCCGCGCGTGTATTCCACCGGCACGATTCTCTACGGCGCTGATGGCGATTTCAAAGCAGTGGTCAACAATCTCGATGACGCGCGCTCGCATCTGCGCCGCCTGAAAGCGGTGGGCGCATTTTCTGTGAAGAGTTACAATCAACCACGCCGCAACCAGCGCCAGCAGGTGTTGCAAGCCGCGCGCGAGTTGAACATGTTGGTGGTTCCCGAAGGCGGGTCGTTTTTCTACCACAACCTGTCGATGGTGATCGACGGCCACACCGGCATCGAGCATTCGATTCCGATCGCGCCGGTTTATCAGGATGTATTAAAACTCTGGGGCGGCACGGCGACAGCTTACACGCCGACATTGATCGTGGGCTATGGCGGCATTTGGGGCGAGAATTATTGGTATCAGAAATCCAACGTGTGGGAAAAACAGCGGCTGCTGAATTTCACACCGCGCCCGATCGTCGATGCACGCGCGCGGCGGCGTATGATGATTCCCGACGATGATTTCGGCCATATCGGCAATGCGCAGGCCGCCAAAGCCTTGTGTGATGCCGGCGTCAAAGTGAATCTCGGCGCGCACGGCCAATTGCAGGGGCTGGGCGCGCATTGGGAATTGTGGATGCTGGCGCAGGGCGGCATGACACCGCTCGAGGCGATTCGTGCGGCTACTTTGAACGGCGCGGAGTACATCGGCATGGGCAAGGAATTAGGCTCACTCGAACCCGGCAAACTCGCGGATTTGATCGTGCTGGAGAAGAATCCGCTGGAGAATATTCAGAACACGGAATTCATCACTCATGTAATGAAAAACGGCCGTTTGTACGACGCCGAAACCATGAACGAGACCGGCAATGTTTCGCGACCGCGGCTGCCGTTTTACTGGGAGAATGCCAAGACCAGCGAAGCGTTTTTGTGGAAGGGCGCGGGCGTGGGTTTTGGCGAAGTGAAGTGCGGATGTATGCACTGAAAATCGGAGCATCGGAGTGATGGATTGTTGGATTAATGGATTGATGGAGCCTCAATAAGCCAGCGTTTGGTTGCTCCATTACTCCAAAACTTTGAAACAGGGAAAAGACCATGAAACAACCTCTCTTGATTTCCCCAGTTGAAAAGATTCGTTTGAAAGATTTTGACGCCGGTTACACCGGCAATTACAAAGAGAAAGACGAGGCGAAAAAGGATTTGGAAAAGAACCTCGAACGCCTGGATGAATTACAGGAAGTCATGTATGCGGAAGGCAAGCATGCGCTGCTGATCGTCTTGCAGGGGATGGACACCGGCGGCAAAGACGGCGTGATCGAGCATGTCATGTCGAGCGTCGATCCTCAGGGCGTACGCGTGGCCAGCTTCAAAACGCCGACGCCGGAGGAATTGGCGCACGATTTTTTGTGGCGCATTCACCAGCACGTGCCGCCAGCCGGCTACATCGGCATTTTCAACCGCTCGCATTATGAAGATGTGTTGATCGTGCGCGTGCACAATCTCGTGCCCAAAGAAGTGTGGCTGAAACGCTATGATCACATCAACAACTTCGAAAAGCTGCTGGCGGACAGCGGGGTCACGATTCTCAAATTCTTCCTGCACATTTCAAAGAAAGAGCAAAAAGAGCGGCTGGAAGAGCGGCGGGACGACAAGACCAAGCAGTGGAAATTCAATCTCGGCGATTTGAAAGAGCGCGCGTTGTGGGATGATTACATGCAAGCCTACGAAGACGCGATCAACAAATGCAACACGCCCTGGGCGCCGTGGCATATCGTCCCGGCGAACAAGAAATGGTACCGCAATTTCGTGATTTCAGAATGTATTGTTGAAGCGTTGGAAGGATTACAGATGAAATATCCGCCCGCGCCCGAGGGCATTGAGAAAATTGTAGTGGAGTGAATTTGGCACAGCAGCCCGGGCGCTCACAGCGTCCGGGCTGTAATAGTAACTATCATCTCTGTTTCAGCCATCTCGCCTAAGCGGTACACGCAGATACCATTGGCCTTGGTAGTGGAGAGTAACTATTGAAATCAGTTCTGGGCATCAGAGTTTTTAGCTACGGCGATTTCTCTGAATGAATTGCTCGCGATCGTAAGATCGTTGTCGTTTTGTGATTTCATGTAGTGGAAGTCACCTCCGTCCCCCCAACTTGCTCGTTGACTTTTAGTGCAATTCTCCTAGCTTCCTACCGAATCGAATGCAAGCATCGAACCGCCGCCTTCAATCCCCAACGGGGAACATATTCATGAGACGATTTCACCTCAATATTATTTCCCTTTTTCTGTTGGCGGGGCTGGGACTCTATGCCTTCACGTTGCGCCGCTCTCCGGCAAATGATCGCTACCGGCCGGGCGATTGGGTGAGCTACGGCGTCAATCGCTACATTAGCTCGGTCGCAACCAGCCCGGAACAGGCATTTTTCGGCACCACTGCCGGCATTGCGCGCTATGACATTCTGCGCAGCCAATGGCAGGCGCCGTACACCACCAGCGATGGCCTCGCCGACAACCGCATAAGCGTCATCGGCTTCGATCATATTACCAGCACACTCTGGTGCGGCCATGCCCTGGGCCTCAGCCGCCAGCATCCCGCCTCGTTGCGCTGGACGAATTTTCCCAAGATCGAATTTGGCCTGGCGTACAACGATGAATTTGTTTCGCTGGGATTCGACAACAACAACAATTGGTTCGAAACCGCCTCCGGACGCATGTTTCGCCAGGACAAATTCGGCAACATTTTTTCTCCAGCAGACGGTCAGACGCCTGATGCTTCCGTGATCTGGTTCGGAGCACGCGCGCCGCGGCCGCGTATGTTCCCGCAATTTTTTATGCCTGCCGGTTTTCTGTTCGATCCCAAAGGCATTGTGCAGGATAATCATTTGCGCCAGGCACCGGTGACGAGTATCAGCGAAGATCGCTGGGGCAATATGTGGCTGGGCACCTGGGGCCTGGGCGCGTTGCGCGTCGATGTCAATCTGGGCCAGGCGCAGCCCATCAGCATCGGTTTGGCAAGCCAGCGTGTCGATGCGCTGCTGTTTGATGAGGAGGGCCTGTGGATCGGCGGCGTGCGCAACACCATTCGCCAGCCGCGCGATGAATCTCTGGAAGGCATCACCTACTGGCGCGATCCGCAAGCCGGCATCTCCGACAACCGCGACTGGCGTTATTATGACGCGCGCTACAACTTCAGCATGAGCAGCGACGAGGTGAACGGTTTTGAATTTCACGAGGGCAAGCTTTATTGCGCCACGCAAAACGGTATCAGCATTTATGACACGCGCAAGGATCGCTGGCAGCGCCTGATGTCCAAAGACGGTTTGGCCAGTGAGCGCGTGAACGATGTTGCGGTTTATGAAAATTATCTCTACGCCGCCACGGATTTGGGCTTGAACCGCATTGCGCTGGCCACGGCGCGCAAAGATTCGTTTGGGGTCGGTGAAATTCTGCCGAATCTGCTGCGCCATATCCGCGTCGAAGATCTCGAACGCCAGGAAAATTTGTTATGGGCGGCTACGGCGCAAGGGCCGTTTGTTTATGACATGGCAAAGGCCACCGGCGGCTACATCGATGCCGGCGATGACGCGAGTCGGGCCGCAGCCTATGCGGTTTCGTATTATGATTCGTTGGTGTGGTTTGGCACGGATCTGGGCATTGATGCTTTGAACGTGAATGCGCGCACCTGGCTGGGCGCGCCGGCGCGGCAAGCCTTCGCGGGAACTGACATTTATTGTATCGAAGCGGGCCCGGGAGCAGTGTGGGTGGGAACGAATGCCGGCGTGTACAAATATCACGGCGGGCGCAAGGAATGGAGGCAATACACCGCAGAAGACGGCTTGTTGGATAACCATGTCAATGCGGTCGCGCTCGATGAGGATTTTGTCTGGTTCGGCACCGACTTGGGCATCACGGTGTTTCGCTGGAAGGCGTTTCATGATTTTGATTGAAGGCAGTGAGCGCTTGGGATTCGTGGTCACCCTTCTCACTCAATAACCCTGCGGCATTTTTATTTGGCTGATCGTCAACACACAACAGCGCATACGCCTTTCTATAATTCAAAAAGCCTGACGCAACGAAGACAAGTGCTGGTAGTATAACAAAAAGCTCTTGACACACATACTTTTAGAGAGTATTATTTGTGTTGATTAGCAGAGCCCTTCAAATCATGCAAACAATAATTTAACAAGCACTTATTTTCCTATAAATTTCGGGCAAAAGTCATGAATAAGACTCAAGCAGGCTTCATTGTGCTTACGGTCATCTTCAAATTCGAAGATGACGTCTGGACCGCCGAATGCAAGGAACTTGGCACTGCAACCTTCGGTGACACTATACAGGAAGCAGAAAGAGATATTCAGGAAGCGATACTACTCCACTTAAATACTCTGGAGCAAGTTGGCGAACGTGAGAGATTCTTTCGAGAACATGATATTGAGATTTATCCAACCAAGCCGCAAATGATGCACATTGATCTTCCTTTTGATCCAGGTATACTCGTGTCTCAGAGAATCGAACCTGTGAATCAATTGGTTTGTGCATGAGTGCGGGATTACCTGCCATAACCGGCCCGGAGCTTATCAAGCTCTTAAAAAAAGACGGCTGGGAAGAACGGGGGAACCGTGCGACACACGGTATATCTCTTACAAAAACGCTTCCCAATGGGCGCACTCGCGAACTACGATAATCCCTACAAAATCAAGATCTCTACCCACCGGCACGCTCAAGGCTATACTCAGTTCCAAGCAAACTGGCCTCGGCAGAGAGGGCTTTCAGGAACTACTAAATCGCGGTTAATTTCTCTAATAGTGTCCTGGCCGTCCGACTTTATTTGCAAATTAGCACATTGGGGCAACCCCGATTTTAGCGGCTCTTCGCATTGGCGTTTGCGCCATTTATGACACCCGCTTCACACGTTTGTCGGTTTGTAAAAAATATTTCCCCTGCCGGAGGGGCCGGAGAATGTGTCTTTTTCTTTCATGATTTTGCAAATTAAAAATTGTAAAGCAGCGGCGGATTTATTAGATTCCGTCTTCCGCTGAAAAAAGTCAAAAAGCGTAATAAAACATCTGGGAGAAAACTAGGGATATGGCTTTCTCGGAATACTTCGAGCATAAAACCTGTGAGCCGGAGATTTATCAACGCTGGGAGCAGGGCGGCGCGTTCATCGCCGAGGTGAATTCCAAGCGCCCGGCCTTTACCATTTCCAT
>SZPB01000333.1 GCA_030263535.1 Cytophagia bacterium CHB2 | reverse complement strand
AGCGCCCCGGCTCCTGCCGGCCCGGAGTTGACGTTGGGGCTTTGCGTTTTGCAAATTGAAAAAGCTGCGAGAAGCGCAGAGACGAATTGAGTGAAATGCTGCGGTTCAAGGTTGTATTCAACGCGCCGAGACGTTGTTGCAGGCTGTTATTCAAGCGATAATTGGCGCTGTACGTCATGCCGGTGGTCATCCAGCTAAACAAATTGGGATTATAGCTGGCATTGAACGTTTGCGAGGTGCTCAGCAGCTCGCGCTTGCCCCAACTGAACCGCCGCAGGCCCTCAATGAAGCTCATCGTGGCATTCGCCGTCGCGGCGGAATCCGGGCCGCGTGCCACGCGCGGCTTGACCAGATGGTTGAAATTCAGTCCGTAATCCGCGGTCAAGTTTTCGAACAGCTTGTAGGAGCCGCTGATGCCCTCGGTGACGCCGAAATTCTGCGTGATAATGCTGTCGCCGCGCGCAATCTCGCGGCCGTTTAGTGTGCGCCGCGTCTGATTCAGCGTGACGGCGCTGTTGGCCTGAATCTTGGCGTCGAAACGCTGCGGCGAATAATACAGCTTGGTGGTGCTGAGCTTGCCGAACAACGGCGTTTTGCCGATCCAGGCAAATGGCGTGATGTAGTTGTTGCGCCCAAACGTCAGCCGGTAGTCGAGATTGCCGGCATACGCGTTGCGTTCGGAGATGCGCGTGGTGCTGTTGGTGGCTTTGTTCTGGCTATAGCTAAAACTGCCGCTCAAATTGTCGATGGTATTTTTGATGATGAAGTTATTCGAGCGGCCGCGCCGGCTCACGGAGACGTTGACGCCGCGCTGCTTGGTATTGTCATCGATCGCCGCCAGGTCGTCGTTCTTGAATTTTTGCAGCAGTTCCGGCGTCAACAGAATGTCGCTGCCCGGAATATATTTGGGACTTGATTTGCTTTCGGAATAACTCGCCGATACCGGCACGTTCAGGCCGAGGCTTTGCGGCAGCAGCTTGTCGAGCGCGAAATTGCCGTTCACCGACAAGCGCCGGGAATTGTTGCCTGAGCCAAAGCGCTGCGAGACATTGTGGAAATCCGCATCCACATCTTCGATTTCAAAATTGATGCCGCCGAGATCCGCCAGCCGCAAATCCGCGCGCCCGCGCATGGCCATGCCTTTTTCTTTTTGTACGCCGGAGACGCGCAACTCATCCAGCCAAATTTCGCCGGTGAATTCCTGCTGCCCGACATTTTGTATGCCGACCGTGAGCAGGCGAATATTGGTGAGTGAGGGGTTGCCCCGCACGCGCCATTCCTGACGTTTTGCCGGATTGGGAACGAAGCTGAAATAATCATCCACCTGCGTGATGCCCGACGGAATTTGCTTCACCGCGCCCGATTGCATGGCCTCCGCCAGCAACGCAGAATCTTGCAGCACGCGCTTGAAGTCAGTCAGCGCCGGCAAATAGATCGTCATCTCATTCCGCCGGTCCCAACGGTTGGGATTGTTGCCGCTGGTGGAGTCCGGATCGGGAAAAACATCTTCACGAAATTCATAAAAGTGATTTTCATCCGCGCCAAACCGGATGAAAAATTTAATCGTCGAGGTGTCGGCATTGACTTTGACGCCGGGGCTGCCGTAGACGAACATTTTCAAACTGTCATAGCGCACAAAATTCAACGATTGCAGGGATTTTTGCGCCACCGCAATCTCACCCGGAATCAAGCCGGCAGGAACCACGCCCCCCGGGGGCACGGCTTTGCGAATGCGGAAAACCTGGGATTGTTCCTTCTCTTCGATTTTTTGAATGAGGTTTTGTTCGCGCTTGACGCCGGGCGGAAACGGATAGGAAGGATTTTCTTCCGTGTTGATGATGGTCACATCGAAGCGCTCGTCCTTTTCTTTGTTGAATTCGCCGAAGGCATTGGGTTCTTTTGTGATGCCCACCTCTTTCCATTCATTGCTGACCAGGCTGATTTCCGCCAATTGCAAGCGGCCCGGTTGCTTAAAACCGTCAATCCAAATGCGCGCGAATTCAACGCGCGACAGCGTGGCCACACCCACGGTGTCAGCGGCATCCGTGAGCGGAATGCGATACAGCGTCCAGCCGCTGCCTTCACGGCCGCGCCCGGCAATGTATTTGCTGGATTGGCTGGGATCGTTGAGATCGATCAAATAACTCAAATAGCTGTTGTCGCGATCAAGCGAGCCGTTGGCGTTCAAGTCTTCGGTGTCCGGCCGCAAGCCGCCTTCATCGCTCAGGCTGCCGCCCTTGCCGTTGTTCTCGGTGCCGTTCAACGTGCCGCCGCCGAATGAAATTTTGTTGGACACCCAATCGTCATTGCTGGAAGGCTCGCCCCAATCCTGCACACCGTTGCGATTGATATCCCAGAAATCGTTGGGATCGGCGCCCACCATCATGTCAAGCCCCACGTCTTCGCCGTCATCGAGAACGTTATTGAAAAAACGATTGCGTACCAAATCCTCGGAGTTGAGCGAATCGTTGGGAATGGCGTCTTCCGAAATCAAGCCAAGATCGATGTGAACGCGCCCGGTGTCGCCGTTGATCCAGATTTCCAAAAATTTTGATTCGGTTTGATCGAAATAACCTGGCGATAATGCGCGCAAAATACCGGCCCAGGATTTTTCCGGTTCGGACACCGGCGTGCCTTGCGGCGTTCGGGCCGGTTGCGGAATGAAATCAAAAACCAACACCGGCAGATTTTGCGGCGCGCCGCCCAAACCCGCATTCGTCTGTCGCGTCGTATAAATTTCGGTTACCGGAATGCCTTGAATCGGATTCCACCAAATAAAATCGCCGCGCCGCGCCAGCGCTTTGCGTCGTGGCCGGGTGAGGAGATCGCCTCCCGGATCGTCATAGAGCACGGCCAGGTCGTCGTTCAAAATCTCCACCGGAATCGAAGATTGCACCCAGGCGCGCCGCGACACGCCCAGCGGCGTCGTGCGTTTCGTGCCTTCGAAATCGTCTACATACGCCACGCCGTTCGGATCGCCGGTTTCCTTGTTGTTCAGCGCATTAGGATTGGGAATGATTTGCGCAATTTCGCCTTCGAGGTTGAGGGTGCTCGCTTGCTGGGTCGCAATGATGGGCAACGCATCGAGCGCGCGACTGAGAAAATTCGGCTGGAATTGCAAGCGCGTATTGAAATCCCACACCAGGTTTTTCATCGGGCCGCGGTCTTCGCCGCCGCTCAAGCGCACACGCTGCTCCAGCGAGCGCTCGCTCAAATACAGCAGTGTGCCGCCAATGAATGAATCTTTATTGATGCGGAATTCCGCGCGCGATCCGAGAATGGATTTCTTTTCGAGCTGAAAAAGCTGGTTGTTTTGATAGGTGATCTCAAGCTGCGCGTCGGGCTTGTTGGCTTCCGGATTGGTGACGGTGAGCGTGCCGGAGAAATAATCAATGACATAATCCGTGTCGCGCACCAAACGGTTGCCGCGCAGCGATACTTCTTCGGAGCCTTCGATGACGTTGAAGCCGAGCTGATATGTGGAGGTTTTGTTTTGAGATTTGACCTCGATGATGAATTTGGTCAGGCGTTGCTGCTCGCTGTAAGACGCGGTATCGTACATGGCCGTGACTTGCTTGTCGAGTGGCAGGGGATTCTTGAAAACTTGAAATGACTGCGAGGCCTGATCAAACACAAACACCGAATCTCGTGCGTCAAACGGCCGCAAAAAGGGAAAGGTCAATTCGCCGGCGCCGCGATTGACCACGAACCCGTCGAGATCGATTTGGTTGTCCGGCCGGCGCTCGCCGTTGACGTTGGTTTCGTCCAATCCGAAAATATTGAGATATGAAATCTGGCCGCCGCCGGGCAAAATCAGCGTCTCTTCCGGCGTGCCGGCCGAGCCGGGCTGAAAATAAACGCGGATGTCCAAACCCTCTTCCGGAATGTTGCGGCTGCCCAGGTCATAAACATTCTTCCACTCCAGATGCCAGGTGTCATCTAAATCGCGCGGCGCAGGCAAGGTGGTACGCTCGCGCAACAATTTCAGGCGAAATGGCCTGCCAGTAACAAAATTGATATCACCATGAATTTCCCCGTCGTTCGTCTCGTAAGCCACGGCAAGCGCCTCGCCCTCTTGCGCACGCTGCGTCAGGCGAATGTAGCCCAGCGTCGGCTCATAGCGATAATCCTGCTCCGGAACCAGCTTGCGGAAACTGCCGGATACTCTTTCTCGTTCATCCAGAACAAGGACATTGCCCTCGGCATCCAACAGCGCCTCACGATAAGCGTCGCCCGGAATATTTTTGGGATCGTCCAGGCGGCCGGTAACATACACCTCAAGCCGCCGGATTTGCCGGCCGGTTGGAACCGCCAGATGCCGCCATTTTTCCGAATAGTAGCGAAAATTTTCGCGATACTCGCGATGCAAGAAGAAATACGTATCGCGCATATAATTCAAGTCGCGCACATTGTAATCTTTTGCCTGCGCGCCGCCACTGGCGCTCAGTTTCTTGCTCTCGCCTTTTTCCTGGCTCGCAATCGCGGTGATAAAGAGATTGCCGAGCTGCATTTCGGATTTGAGGCCGAACAGGCCGGCGTTGCCGCCGCCAAAGGTGACGTAGCGCGTGCCCGGCAGCGAAAGCGCAATGTTGCCGGCCTCCACTTTTTTTAGAATATCGTCTTCAAATCCGGTGTAATTTAATTTGATATTATTTTCAAAATCGAAGGCGCGCTCGCTGTCCTGATCGACGTTCACCGTCACTTTTTCACCGATGCGGCCCGTGACCGTGAAGCGCTGTTTCTGCGTCATTTTAAAATTGGTGTTCGAGCCGTAGTTGAACGCGGTGCGCTGTTCGGTGCGGTTCTCCTTGCGAAAACCGCCGTCGATTTGAATATCGCCCTGCACGTTCAAACCCACGCTGCTGCCGCCGAAAATTTGCGCAAACGCCCGGCTTTTGATCGGCACCGGAATGTCGACATCCAGGCCGCCGCGGCCCGTGCGCGCTTCGGCGCCGGGCGACAGGCTTTTGGCGAGCGCAGACTGCCAGAGTTTGAATTCATTGTTGCGCAGCCGCTCGGCGTAATAAAGCTGAATGGGCGCTTTGTAAGGCGCACGAATCGGCTGTTCAAACAGCTCTTCGCGAATGGTGATGTATTGACCGGTGGAATCAACGGCGACTTTGCGCTGCAGCGAAGAGGGACGCCAGCGCTGTCCTAAGCCGCCGTACAAGCGAGTTAAGCCCGTGGCGCCGGCTTCGTCAAATGGAGAAACGCGAGGATCATACGTTCGGATGGCGGGCAACGATAGGCTAAAGCCGGAATGGCTTGCGGCAGCCGTGGAGTCCTGCCCCCATGAGCGACCGGGCGTCAGACAGAAACAAAAAAAGACCAAGAAGCACGTGCAAAGCTGTGGCGTGGCCCTTCGTCCAATGCGAGAGTAAAACGTCATAATGGGATAATCTCTAACTCACTGGTTGATGTTCTGTAGCAAAGCGCTCGATAGATACCTCCATCTTGGTTGGACAAATATTTTATAGCGCCGGAAAAGTAGCACGTCCGCCGCTGAGAAGCAAGCAAAAATATGATAACAACTGCCTGAAAACATTGCCGATGCCGGAACTGCCGTTTGCCCAAAAAGTAGCGCCATTCAGATGCAAAGATACTCAGGCTGAACCTGATTGCGTCACAGCCGTGGGATTAGCTAAACGCCGGCAGTCAAAGCTGTCTTGTAGAACATTGGCAGCACTCCATTTTTTAACCTTTCCTTAAACCGGAAGCACTGGAAGATTGTTCCGGGGCGAAAAAAACTGCCAGTCGCGATTTTTCCGAGTCAGCCAAGAGTGAAGCAAAACATTGTGAAGGGTATTCCCGGGTTCGTTCGGCGGGCAGAAACGCGATCCTGCGTATTGACTGACATTGTCGCCCGAACGCGGTTCTGTTTGAATCAGGGAGTTTTAAACAGATTGGCGATTGACGTCTCAACGGTTAAATGAAACTCTGCAAGCGCCTCGCCCAGGAAAATGAAATCCCACGAAAAGATTTTGCCTTTTTGTGGGATTTCAACTTTTGGGGGCGAGCATTACAAAGCTGCTCAAAGAGCTTCGATTTTCAGCTCGTCTGATAATCGGCGTGGTCTTCGCGAGCCTATTTCACCACGACGACTCTCTTGCTTTCCACATATTCACCGGCTTTCAAGCGATACTGATACGTTCCGGTTGGCACTTGCACACCGGCATCATCGCGGCCATCCCAAGCGAGTTTGTGTGTTCCCGGCGTTTGCGTACCCGAGAACAACCGGCGCACGGTCTGGCCTTGCAAATTATAGATGATCAGTTCCACGGCCGCGGTTTGGCCGAGACGATCAGGCAAATCGTAGCGGATCACCGTGCCGCTCACAAGATTTTGGACGGATACCGGATTGGGATAATTTTGATACAGCCGGAATTGGCGCGGCGCTGCAGCGGCTGCGGTTTCATCGAGCGCAAACGTGACGTGTGCGCCGTTAAAATCATCCGTGAAACTAGAAATCGCGAAGGTGTTGTTATCAATGTTTGCGCCGGCGTGGCGGAATAAAATATCAAACATCGCCAGCGGGGCTTCCGCGGTGAGCGCTTCGACATGAAAGCCGCCGATGACAACCATACCCGGCAAATATTGGCTGCCATTCAGAGCAATCCAATTTTGCGTTGCCGAGCTGCGCTCAACACCGGCAAATTGCAGCTCCTGCACGGGGTATTGCAACAACATGCCAAAGGCTTCAAGCGCTGGCGCGGCGGCAACGACCGCGAAGGTCTGGAATTGTGGGAAGGGGTATGGCGCACCTTGACCACGCGAGTCGCCGCTTCCTTCGACACCACCCCGGCCACGATCCATTGAGGAGTCAGCGGCTTGGCGCTACCGGTTAGGCCGGCCTTCTTAAGGGTGCTATAGTCAGGGCATCTGCCCGACTGCCTCGGTGATGCTTGAAGACGACGGCGCGCCGAGGTTTTTTTTGCGTTTTTTATCCGATCTCCTGCATCCACGGAAACCAATCAAAGAGCACCGTGCCGGTGGTCTGCAACGCGCCGGTGGCCATGGCGATGCCGGTCGCCGCGGGCTGGCGTTCGGCCTTGATCTTGCGGGTCTCGAGGGCCTTCTGCATCCAGTTGTCGGCGGCCTCGATGTCGGCGTCGTACGCAGCGGGCTGTTCAGCCAGGTCGGCGCGTTCGCGCATGACCGCATACCGCTTG
>SZPB01000332.1 GCA_030263535.1 Cytophagia bacterium CHB2 | reverse complement strand
ATGTCGGCGACGAAATTTTTGCGGCGTTCGGCGCGCCGGTGGCGATTGCGGAAATGGAAAAGAGCGCGGTGTTTTGCGCGATCGAAATGATGCGGCGCCTCGATTTGCTCAACGCCAAATACCGCGACCGCATCGGCCGCGACACGCCCATCGGCATCGGCTTGAATTATGGCGAAGTGGTTGCCGGCAACCTCGGCTCCGAGCATAAAATCGACTACGCCCTGACCGGCGACACCGTCAACACCGGCAAACGCATCGAAACCATCACCAAAGATCATCCCAATTCCATTCTCATGAGTGAAGCGGTTTATCAAAAAGTGAAGGATGTGATTGCGGCCCGGGAATTTGCGCCACTAACCGTGAAAGGCAAAAAGGAACCTATTCGCGTGTATCAAGTTGTGCTCAACGAATAATGGTTACATGCTCCTGCGAACACGATTAAACCCCAAGCGCGCCGTTATCGTCGCCGGCTTTTGCTTATGCTTCTGCCGTCCTGGGCCGCTCCATCCTCAAATCTTGCCGTTCGATCACTATTCCCTCAAAAACGGCCTGACCTCGACCTGGACGAATTCGATTTTTCAGGATTCCCGCGGGTATTTGTGGATTGGCGGCGATGAAGGCGTGTCGGTCTACGACGGCGTTCGTTTCAAAAATTACGGCGTGCGCGACGGCTTGCCGGTGAGCCAGATTTGGTGCGTGTATGAAAGCCAGAAGTCGCCGGGCGCGATATTGATCGGCACACACGGCGCCGGCCTGGTCACGTTCGAGCAGGGACGTTTCACTACGATGAAGTTGGACACGCTGCCGGGCAGCAATACCGTGGGCGCGATGCTCGAAGATTACAGCGGTGTGTTGTGGTGCGGCACCAATGCCGGCGTTTATCGCGTTCAAAACGGCAGCTCGACATTTTTTCCGACAGACAGTGTGCGCGGCTGGGTGCCGTTCATCGTGCAAACCAGTGACAGCCTGATTTGGATCAGCACGGAACGAAAACTCTACCGCTATTCTCCGCGCAGCGGCGAGACGCAATTGCTGAACCTGCACGTCGAGCCTTCGCTTTTGTCATGTATGAATGCCGATGCGGAGGGCAACATCTGGTTGGGCGGGTATACCGGCGATATTTACCAGATGCGCAACGATCAAATTATTGCTGCGCGGCAACTGCCGACCGAAGAACTCTTTGACATGATTGATGACGGCGAAGGCTCGCTCTGGTTTGTCGCCATGCAGGGAATTTTCAAAGTATCCAAACATGATTTTACCGGCGCGTTTACTCAATACACGGTTGAAAACGGTTTGCATGAAAACCGGTTGATTTCCTGCTTGCGTGACCGGGAAAATAATTTTTGGTTTGGCGGGCGCACCAAAGGCCTGGCGAAATTGTCGGAGCGTAATCTTGTCACGTTTCCCTTCGAAGGGGTGCGGCCGGATGTCATGAGCCGCGTCGCCGTGGCCGATGCGCGCGGCCGGTTCTTTCTGCTTTCTGAAAGCGGGGTTTGGGAAATTTGGCGGCAGCGCCACGGCAACTGGCAGAAACATCTGCATCAATTGGAGCGCGGCGACCTGACGGGCCTGTGGTGGCAGGCGGATTTCGGCGCGGACAGCACGCTGTGGATTTGTTTTGATAAAGGCGGCATGTGCGGGTATCAAATCCACGCGAACGGCGAGCAGCATTCGCGCTTGACGCTCAAGCGCACTTTGCAGCCGGGACGCGATCTGCCCGCCGGATTCCCCATTGCGTTTTTGGTTGATGATTACGATCAACTGTGGTGCAGCATGCGCGGCGAGGGCATTGCGCATTATGATTTGCGTACCTCAACTCCGCGCGCGTTCTATTCGATGCATGAGGGGCTGGCCAGCAACACGATTCGCGCGATTTGGCGCGACCGCAATGAAAAAATGTGGTTTGGCAGCTATAATTTGGGTATCTCCATTTTTCGACCGGTAGCCGGCAAGTATGAGTTCGAACGGAAGCTAACCATGGCGGAGGGTTTGCTCGATGACGGCATACGCATGATCTTCGAGCGCAGCAATGGCGAAATTTGGATTGCGACACGCTTTGGCGGCATTGCGATTGTCGACGGCGAGCGCATGATAACTCTTTCCACCAGAGACGGGCTGCTCAGCGACGCTGTTTGGGGATTTACCGAAGACGCGCTCGGCCGCATCTGGATCGCCACCTCGTTAGGCATGCAATATGTCTTGCCGGACAGTTCCTACAAACTTGTAACGCCGCAAGGGCTGGGCGGACAGTTTTTCGGTTCGATTGGCGCCGCGCCCGGGCAAATGATTTGGGGAATGGGCTATCACAATCTTGTTATTTATGAGTACGGCCGTAAAAGCAAGTTGAACATTCCGCCGCCGATCTATATCACGAATTTGCGCGTTAACGGCAAGAATCGTAACCTCATCGCGCCTGCCGAGTTTGCTTATGACGAAAACCTCTGCACCATTGAATTCAGCGGCATCAGCTTCAAAGACGAAACCGCGGTGCGCTATCGCCATCGCCTGCTCGGCTTGCATGAAGAATGGCAGGAGCCTACCGAGCAGCGCGTGGTAACGTTCGCCTCCTTGCGGCCGGGAACCTACACTTTTGAAGTGATTGCGATTAATGCGGAAGGCGCGGAGAGTGCGACCCCGGCGGCATTGACATTCACGATTCAGCCGCCGTTTTGGCAGCGCTGGTGGTTCATCGCTTTGTGCCTCCTGCTGCTCGGCACCATTTTATACGCGATTCATGTCATGCGTCTGGATCGTGTGTTGGAAATTGAAAAAATCCGCTCGCGCATTGCGCTTGATCTGCACGATGAAATCGGCGCCGGCCTGACGCATATCGGCCTGCTTTCGCAAGTGGCGCTACGCAAAAAAAACGTACAGCAGTTCTACGACGCTGCCAAAGCGCGCTTGCACCATCCGGAAGCGGGCGAGGCGCAAGAGACAACAGCAGCACTCTACGAATTGGGCGGCGCGCTTGAACGTGTTGGGGGCATCGCGCGCGAGTTGTCCGCAGCGATGGGCGACGTGGTCTGGTCGATCAATCCCAAACACGATTCCGTGGAGGCGTTGCAGCGGCGGCTTAAATCATTTGCCCATGAAATCTGTCATGCCAAAAACATTGCCTTGAACTTTGATGTTTCCAAGGCGCTGGCGGGGATGAAACTGCATCCGGAAACGCGGCGCAATTTATTGCTCATTGCCAAAGAAGCGTTGCACAACATGGCCAAATATTCCGGCAGCCCCTCCGTCGACGTTAAAATCGATGCCACCACCGAAAAGCTGCGCGTCGTCATCCAGGATTGCGGCAAAGGATTTGATCTTGCACATTCCTTCACCGGCAATGGCTTGAACAACATGCGCTTGCGCGCGGAAAAGCTGGGCGGAACATGCGAGATTATCTCCGCGCCGGGCCAGGGCACGCAGATCGTCGCCAGTGCGCCCTATAAAATTTGATTTTGAGCCGGTGCTGAGGGTTCTGTTGTTTGGATGAGCTTGCCTGTTTTTCGTTTCACCACCCATCCCACAATTTCCACTCTTTCACATCTCGCAAAAAATTTTCCAACTTCGTTGCCCGGCAAACGTCGAATGGATTGAAACAAGCAAACGAGTTCAAAACAGCAAAACTCATTTCAGTCCGTTTAAACTTTGGAGGTTTACCATGAAACGTTTTTCTTTCCTCTTCGCGACGGCCTTGATGGCTGCGGCGTTGTGCACCACGGTATTGCAGGCGCAGCCGCGCGGCAACTTCCGCGGCGACCGTGACCGCCCGCAAATGCGCAATGAGATCGCCGAAGAACTGGGGTTGTCGGATGAACAAAAAGAAAAAATTCGGCAAATCCGCCAGGAAGCCCGCAAACAAGCCATCGCACACCGGGCAAAAGTGCAGTTGGCGCATATCGAGCTGCAAGAACTGGTGCAAGCCGATAATCCCGATCAAGACAAGATCAATGCGAAGATTTCCGAAGTGAGCAAGCTGCACGAAACCGGCATGCGCAATCGCATTGCAACGCAATTGGACGTGCAAAAAGTGCTTACCCCGGAACAGCGCAAAAAAGCGCAGGAGCTGCGGCCGTTTCGCGGCATGCGAGACTTCGATGATTTCGAAGGCCGGCCGGGCCCGGGCATGCACCGCGGCATGCGGATGCAGGGTATGCCCGATATCATGCCTTTTGAAGAATAACGCACGAGGTTGGCGCGCGGCATGGCGCTGCTTTCCTGAATTGGAGCTGAGACGGCCCTGCCAAACAAAGGAATAGTTATTCTATCACAAACCGCCAGCTTGGTATCTGCGATCAGCAGCAACCAGGCTGGCGGTTTTCATGGTAGACTGGAGGAATGTGTGTATGAAAAGACTTCCCTTGCCTCAATCACGAAAACAGAGGCAAATCATTTTGAGCGGCAAGGCCATTGCGTATATCCTGCCGCTTTTGTTCTTCTTGTTCAGTTGTGGAAAATCTGAATGGAACAGCCGGTGGCGAGCGCAAGAAATCACGGTTGACGGCAAACAGCAGGATTGGGACGGCGCGCTTGTTTTTGCGGACAAAGAAAAAATTGCCGTGGGCTTGATGAATGATAGAGACGACTTATTCGCGTGCCTGGTGGTTGATGATCGCGAGGTACAAGCCTCGATCATGCGGCGCGGGCTGATCGTGTGGTTCGATGCCACGGGCAAAAAAGACAAGACGTTTGGCATTCATTTTCCGCTTTCCCGTTTCAGTCTGGGGCCGCCGATGCTGCCGCGATCCGAGTCGGAAGAACCGCAAAAGGATCTTGCCTCCATGCCAACCGAGATGGAAATTCTTGGCCCGGGAAAAGATGATCGCCAGCGCCTGCCGCTCGATAAGGCTCGCGGCATTGATCTCAATATAAACCGTGATAATGGCGTATTGATTTATGAGATTAGAATTCCATTGCGTCACGGCGCTGATCGACCCTACGCCATTGGCGCAAATCCCGGTGATAAGATCGGTATCGGATTGGAAACGCCGGAATTTGATCGTAAAGAAATGAGGGAAAGAATGCGATCCGGCATGGGCGAGCGGCCGCGCGGCGGCATGAGCGGTGGTCGGCCGGGAGGAGGTTTTGGTGGCGGTGGCCGGGGCGGCGGGATGGGCAGACCGGGTGGTCCCGGCGGCCAACGGCCAGAATTGCCAGAATCTCTAAAAGTTTGGACGAAAGTACAGCTTGCAGCCTCACCGGCGCAGTAAGCGCGTTTTAGGAATTGTTTTGTGGAAAACGGTTAACATTTTATTTTGAAATGCCAAGCGCTTAAAACAACAAGCAGGAGATGAGCATGAAGCAATACTCACAAAGTCTAAAGCTGGCATGTTGGTGTCTGCCGGCGCTTTTTCTTTTCGTTGATCTTGGGTTTGCCCAGCCGCCGCAAGGCCGGGGCGCGCCCGATTCCACCCAAATTGCCGCAACGATTGACACCCTCGCCCAAAAACTTTCATTAACGAAAGAGCTGAAAGAAAAAGTCGGCAAGATTTATTTTGCCTCATTTGCCGAGGGCCGGAAAGCCTTCGAGAAAAACCGCGGAGATTGGCAGGCGATGCGCGAAGCCCGCATGCAAATCGATGAAAAGCGCGACGCCGAGATCAAAGCATTGTTGAACGATGAGCAGAAAAAACTGTACGACAAATTCATTCAGGAACAGAGGCAACGGCGCCGGGGCGATCGGCCTCCACGCCCGAATAACTGAAATGGCAGAATACTTGCGGGTTTGGGTTTCATCTCTTATCTTTGCGCATCGATCTTGCCGGCGAGTACAGCGCCGATGACTGAATTCGAACTCACGACACAAGATCAAAGACGTTTGGACGCTTAACTCAACATATCTCACTAACAGGAGGTTACTCGTGCAGTCTGATCATCAAACCCGCCGGGAGTTTTGTATTCGCGCTTGCCAGGCCGCATCTGTGATGGCATGGGGCGGCGCGGTGAGCGCCATTCTGCAAAGTTGTTCGTCCGATGACCCGTTGTCCTCCGGGAGCCAGAATTTGCCCCAGATTCAGGCGACGGCGGTAAACGGCGTCATTACGCTTGTGATTGATGCCGGCTCGCCGCTAGCAGCCGTCGGCAGCGCGGCCCAGGTGCAACACGCCAGCGGGACTCTGCTGGTTGCTCGCACCGCGCAGAACGAGTTTACTGCACTCACCGCGGTGTGCACGCATCAGCAGTGTACCATCAACGGATACGCGAACCAAATCTACACCTGCCCCTGCCACGGCTCGCAATTCAACACCAACGGTCAAGTCACACGCGGCCCGGCCGCCGCCGCGCTGCGGAAGTATGCCACGCAATTCGCCAACGATCAACTTTCGATTACGTTGTAAGCGACGGATAGAACAGAATCACTTCGCTTTCCAACTTAAAGTACACGGATTCGTCTAACGGATTGAAATGCAAACGAAAGGCTCGGAAAGAGAGCCGGCGCCATCGGGACTATCGGAAGCGGAACTACTTGCCGGATGCCGCGCCGGTCAACCGCAGGCGCTGGCGGAACTGGTCAAACGTTATCAGGCCGCCGTGCTGCGCGTTTGCATTTCAATCCTCGGCAGTCGTGATGTTGATGATCTGGTGCAGGAAATCTTCATCAAAATCCTGCAACGGTTGGATCGGTTCGAAGGGCGTTCGGCTTTGTTTACGTGGATATATGAAGTCACGGTCAATCACTGCCGGGATGAATTGCGGCGGCGCAAGCGGCGGCGCTGGTTTTCGCTGCAAGCATTGCCGCAAACTGTCGTCGAAAATATTCCGCTGGACGAGAAACCGGTGACCGACCGTATTGAAAACGATGAGTTGGAACAACGCCTGCACCGTGAGATCAATAAACTCAAACCCAAATATCGTGAGCTGATTGTCCTGCGCGACCTCGAAGGTTTGAGTTATGAGGAAATTGCGCAAGTCTGCCAGATCGACGTGAAGCTGGTGAAATCACGTTTGTATGAAGCCCGTCGCATACTGGCTCAAAATATGAGAAATTTTATGGAGGAGGCGCCGCATGTACAAGTCTGATACCAATACCTCCCACGTGAATGATGTGACGCTGTGGGCGTGGCGTTGTTCCGAACTCGAGGCAGAGGCCGCGCTGGCGGTGCGTGTTCATGTGGAGGCCTGCCCGGCCTGTGCGCACCGCGCCGCGCAACTCGCGAAACTGCTCGAAACCATGCCCGCG
>SZPB01000331.1 GCA_030263535.1 Cytophagia bacterium CHB2 | reverse complement strand
TTTCGCGGCCGGCGCGCCGGCCGCGAAGCAGATTTCTTGTTTTTCACAAGGGCTCCTGATTATGTGGTTGTCTGCCTTCAAGATAGGAGCCATCAGAAATTTCAACTAAATTTAGGACAAAATCTCTTGTGCGGACTTAATTATCATGGCTGCAAATCCCAACAGAAGCAAAGCGAATAGTGATCCCCACACGGCTGCCCAAACTCGATGGCGTGAGGCTACGTATGCCCAATAATTTACGGGTGCTTTAAGGGCGAGCTCTGTTTGATAGAAGGCCTTTAGATTCTCGTAATCTTGTTTAGCTTCACTTAAAAATGAACTATGCTCTTGTCCTAAACCGTTCGATAGCACATCGTATTCGCTTCTGATCTCAGCTAACTGCGCATTGCTTTTCTCTACCAACTGAGTGAAAGTTTCGGTAAAGCGACTATGCTGTTCTTGTAGCTCCGAGACTAACTTCCCGCCGCTTTCGCGAATCAATGATAGATCGTTCAATACTCTGAACAAATGCTGCCCAGGCTACGCTTGCAACTTGAAACACCGGGTCTTTTTTCTGAGAATCTTGTTAAGTTGCTTTTAAGAAAGCAAATTACTGTCGCATTTGCAACAGCGGTTTTTTTTTCAGCTATTCGTCTAACATATCGACCGAATTGGGAGTCCGCTAGTATGAGCTTGCCTTTGTCTCTATATAAATCTATAAGTCGTTCCTCAACAATATGTTCATCACCGTTATCTATGCTTGACTGAACAGCAGTCCAGCCCTCGCGAAATAAACGTGGCACAGATTCGTCGCGGAATTGACCCGTGATACCATTTAGCCAAGACCACGCTTGTCGTTCCTTTTGAAGCCAGTCGCAAGCCTCTTCAAGAGTTTCAAAAGTCAACACTGCATTCCCACTGAGGTTAATCTTCATTGGCATAAAAGTCCTTGTTTATAGGTCACATGGTTTACGCCCCGATTGCCCCCGGAGAGCCGTACGAAACGATTTCTCGTCATACATTTCAAAAGGCGACCTGGTTGGAGCAGCCCGGCGGTTACACTCGAACCACTGCCAATCTCATTCGCTCTGCTGAGAGCTCCGGTAAAAGCTTCGCTTCGTTAATAATCGATGGGATATTTTTCATCCACTAAAATCTTCATGGCTAACTTACAAACGCCTCAATCGGTGTGAGTTGTTTTTCTGCCAGTGTACCAGCATACTCCAGGCAAGCGAGTATGTCTTCACACGTTATTGATGGATAGGCCTCGAGTAGCGCCTCAATTGTGTCACCGTTTGTAAGCATCAAAATTATTTGATGTACTGGAATACGATTACCTTTGATACAGGCTTGGCCATGACATACATTGGGATCAATAGAGATTCGTTGTACATCATCATTTCACCCCCGAACCATACAATGGCTCGTATTACATGCCAAGTGTTTCCCTGCGAAAAAAAGGGGCACGCAGTGGTTGAAATGGGCGTAGCTTGGTGAACGTTTTTTGATAAACGGTTGGAAGAAATGCAATGTGAAGGGGTTTGCATCAAGACTCCTCCAAAAATCTGCCGACATTTTAGGTTTTCAGCAGCCGCCCGAATTCATTGGCAGGAGTATGCAAAAAGCAGCGATGTAAAGCAAGATTTTTTTGCGGTCGTTAAGCGGGAAGTGGGTGTTTTGCGGGAAAGAAGGAACGCCAACTAAATAACACACTCTTTTCACACACTCTTTTCCTTGAACCGCTAATTAACGCGAATGTGCGCTAATCATATTTCTTATTCGCGTTTTTTAGCGTGCCTTCGCGGTTTCGAGGAAATGAGTAAATTATTTAAACGGTACTCCTAAACGCCCGGGCGGGAGGCCTTCTGGCTGGGGTTGCGACGTTTGCGCCATTGCGTGCGGGGCGCCGGCGATTTTTGTTTTTCGCTTTCCTGTTTTTCGAATTCCGTTGCAACTTCGTGGATGAACTGCACGACTTCATCGTTCGGGTTGAGCGACATGGCTTCTTCGCTGCAAATCATGGCCGCGCCCGCATTGCCGCGCATCATGTAGGCAAACGACAAATCCGCGAGAAAGCGTTCGTTCATGGGATCCAGTTTGATCGCCTGCTTCATCAGTTCGAAGCCGCGCTCATGATCGCCGCGTTCATCGAGCATTTTGCCCATGTAGTGCATGGCTGCGGGATGCTCCGGAAAGCGGCGGTAAAGCTGATGAATCAATTCCCAGGCATCTTCCTGCCGGCTGGCGAGGCACAGGCAATTCGCCAATTGCACGTGATGTTCCACCCCGTCGGGATTCATTTTCACCGCGGCGGTCAAATACTCTTCCGCGGTGGCGATGTTGCCCATGCCGACGTGCAGGCGCCCGATATACTCGCACACGATGGCGCGCGCCATTTTCGGGATGGTTTCGTCGGAGAGGATCTGGTTGTACACCGCCATGGCTTTTTCAAATTCCCCGTCTTCCCACAGTCGTTCAGCCTCGGCAAAACGATCATCACTTTTCCGCATGTTTCTTCCCTAAAGTTCGATATAACTTTCCTCGTCGAAGACGGCCGGAATCCTGGCCCGGGAAAAACCGCCTGTAAGCGGCGGTTACGCTATATCCTTACGTGCGTGCGTATCTCTTCGCGTAAGCTTGGGAACGGTTAAAGCAAAAACGCTCAACACCCGTGGCGCGATCGTTTCGCGCTTTTGCGACAACGATTTGATGCAAATTCACAGCTTATAAGCTCAATCATGGGAGGGAACATCCTTGCGCGCTGCAGCTTTAAACTATTTACACTGGAACGCGACAAGAATAAGAAAAAATTATACCGGAGTCAAGATAATCATTGTTTATAATCGCTTACATTGCTTATATATGCAAAATATCTGTCGAAAATTTGTGACGATGCGGTATGGAATTTGCCTTTTTCGACGATGGATTTTTCAATTTGAACGCGAGTATTGCAAATTCAGCGCAATTGTTAAGTATTGTTTATAATTTTTGCCAAAGATCACTTAAATTAGGCGCCTTTGACTACAACAATTGCGATTTTGTGCTGATGAAAAAGAAAGCGACGACAATATTGTAATGGCTCAAAATCGTATCAACATCGAACATCCTGCCTCAAAAATGACCAAAATCACCTCTGCCCTGGCTATTGCTGCGGCACTCGGCTTGGGCGCCTGTCAAAATCAATTGCTCAAACAAGCGGAATATTTTGAGCGAAACGGCCAGCCCGGGAAAGCCGAAACTGTGTTGGTGCAGCATCTTGCGCAGCATCCAGATGATGGCCGCGCGCAGTATCAATTGGCGGAATTATTCGGCGCGCAGAAAAAATTTGCAGAGATGATCGAGGCTCTCGCCGCGGCTGAGAAACATGGCGGCCGTTTGCGGGAGTCCGCGCTGCAACTGAAAGAAAAGTATTGGCGCGAAACTTACAATGAGGGCGTGCGCGCCCTGTTGCTCGAACAGCCGCCGGAGGCCGTCACGGCCCTGCAGCATGCGACGCTCATTCTGCCGGAACGCCATGCCGCTTATCCCGTGCTCGGCGCCGCGTTGCTGTCGCATCAGCAAACCACGGCGGCGCAAGCGGTGTTTGAGCAAGCCTGCCGGCTCGATCCGGATGATCTCGACTCGCGCCACGCCTTGTTGCGCATTTATTTTGATCGCGGGCTTTATGAACAGGCCATCGCCGCCAGCGAGGAGGCATTGCGGCTGCTGCGCAACGATCTTTCCGCGCTGCGCTGCCGCGCCTTGTCGCTCGAACGCATGGCGAGCGCGAATGCGAGCGACTCGCTGAATCTGGCAGCGGAAAATGCGCTCAAACGCTTGCTTTCGGTTTCTTTGAGCATGGAAGATTTTGCCGCGCTGGGCGCACATTATTATCGCCGCGGCGATTTTCGCAATGCCGCGCTGCAATTCGAAGACGCGGCGCGTCTGGGCCGCGATAATAAAGATGTGCTGCGCTACCTGGGCGATTGCGCCTGGCAGCTCGGCGATTACGCCACCATGTCGAAATGGTATACCAGGCTGGTGCAAAGCCATCCGAACGACATTGAAGCTTTGCAAAATCTTCTCATTGCCGAACAAGCGTTGGGGCGGAAGAACGAAGTTCAAAAATTGCAATCACAGCTCCAGCAGTTGCAGGGAAGCATCGAATGAAAATATCGTCTCTAATTAAAGAAGAGTTTTGCCGCAATGAAACCGCGCCACCAATCCTTTCTTCAGCGTTGAGCCGTTTCTTTCCGCGGGCATTTATTTTTGCAATCATTCTGACTTTTGTGGCCGCGCCCGCGTGGGCGCAATTGCGCGTGGTGTCAATCACGCCGCGCGCTGATGATTTGCATGCGGCGACCAATGCCGCGGTGCGTGTCACCTTTGATCAAGCGCTTGATGAAAACACCCTCGGCTCACGGCCGCTGCGCGTCTGGGGCAGTTTTCGCGGCGAATATCAAGGCTCGCTCAATTACGATTCCTCGACCAGCACGCTGTCACTCGCGCCGTTTCAGAGTTTTATTGAGAGCGAAGAGATTACGGTTGTTCTCAAAAATTCTGTGCGCAGCCTCGCCGGCGCGGAATTGGCGCAACCGCTGGTGTGGCGCTTCACCATCGCAAATCCCTTTGGCACGGCGAATTTCACGCCTGTGGTGATCGATCTCAATTCCAATAACAGCCAGGAGCCGACGCAAATCATTCCCGCGGATTTTGATAACGACAGTTTCATCGATCTGGCTGTCGTTCATCGCGGCTCGAATCAGATTACGGTCTTGCGCAACACGTTTCGCGCAACCTCCGGCGCCGTGCTTGTAACTCTCTCGACCACCCTCGCAACGCAAGCCACGCCGGTGAGCGCGGTGGCCGCGGATTTCAACAGCGACGGCAATATGGATTTGGCGGTGGCGAATTTCAACAGCAACACCGTGCAACTGTTTACCGGCGACGGCGCATTGGGCTTCAGCACGCCGCGCGTGTTTGACACCGGCGAACATCCCAGCGATTTAATTGCGCACGATTTTGACGGCGACGGCGATCTCGATCTGGCCGTGGCCATGAGCGGCATCGATCAGCTTGCCATTTTGCGCAACGACAGCCTGGGTTTCTTCATTGAAGCCCAGCGTTTGCAAGTCGGCGCTTCGCCCAACAAACTCACCGCCTGGGATTTTGACGGCGACAGCGACCTTGATCTCGTCGTGGCAAATAGCGGCAACCGCACGCTCTCGATTTTTCGCAACCAGGCCTCCGGCGTTTTTGAGCAAGCGGGCGCTATCACGCTTGCGCTCACGCCGGTTGATTTGAAAACCGGCGACATTGCCGGACGCGGCGCAAATCTGGTTGGCGATGGCCGCCGCGAGCTAGTGGTACTCGGCTCTGATTTGCCTTTTCTTGGAAAAATTTCTGAGAGCAATGCCGCCGGCACGTCCCAGCTTTCCGTGATCTCGTGGAATGCCGGAGCAAACACGTTCAATACCACACAAAGCCTGACGCTCGACGGCCGCGGCCAATCGTTTGTGTTGTGTGACGTTGATTCGATTGACGCGGTAACGCCCAACTCGCCTTTTCAGCCCGACCGTGATCTCGATATTTTTATGACGCGCTTCTGGGATAATCGCCTCACCTGGCTGCGCAATAGCGATAATGCGCTGCTGAATCCCTTGTCGCTCGCCGATATTGATTCGGTACGCAGCGCGAAAGCGATTGCTTACTTCGATGTTGATCGCGATGGCGACAATGATCTCGCCATTTCGAATTATCTCGACAATCAACTTGTTATTTATCGCAATGGCGGCCAGCGCCTCACGCCGTGCGGCCTGGTCGATTCGCTTGGTAACGATGTTGCTACCATCAATTTTGGCGAGGTGGCGGTGGGCAGCACCGGTTTGCGTGGTTTTTTTCTGCCGAATGACACCTCGCTGGATTTTTTATTCAGCACCACGCTCAGCGACAGTATTCATTTTCGCATTTTGCCCGCGAGCGGTTCGCTGCCGGCGGGCGAGAACGTTCCGGTTCGCCTCGAATTTGCGCCGACGGACACCGTGAGTTACAGCGCTGTTCTGCTCATTCGTCTGAACGATCACCTCAATGCCAATGAAACCTGCGCCATCATTCTGCAAGGCCGCGGCGTTCAGCCCGCCATTTTCTTGCCGAATGACTCGCTAGATTTCGGCTGTGTGCCGCCGGGCGCGACTGCGATTCGCGAGCTGGTGATTGAAAACCACGGCAATTTTGCGCTGGACATTTTGAGCGGATCGACCTCGACGAGCCAATTCGTGCCGCTGGTCAACATGACCGGCCTTCGCATCCCGCCGCGCACCGCCATCCGCGTTGCCATTGCCTTTCGTCCCGATCGTCTCGGCGATTTCGTTGATAGCCTGCAAATTCGTTCGACGGACCCGGCCAATCCCCTGGTGATTGTGCAGTTGCGCGGCTGCGGTTCCAATTCCGGTCCCGTGATTACTTCTGCGGATACGCTGCGCGCAACCGAGGATATTCAAGCGACCTATATCGCCACGGCAGATGATCCGGACGGCGGCTCACCCACCTTTCGTTTCTTGAATCTGCCGCACTGGCTCTCCGCCTCCAATGACACCGTGCGCGGCACACCGCGTGAAGGCGACCGTGATTCGTCGTTCACGGTTATCGCTTCTGATGGATTTTTCAGCGACACCTTGCGCGTTATCGTCATTGTCACGCCGGTAAACGATGCGCCGGTATTTGATTCTCTCGGCGTCCTGACGGTTTTCGAAGAAGAGTTGCTCACGTTCACGCTGGTGGCGCGTGATCCGGAAGACAGTACCTTTACCCTGGCCGCGCAAAATTTGCCTAACGGTGCAAGCTTTGTCGATCGCGGCGAGGGGCGCGGCGATTTTTCGTGGCGGCCGCCGTTGGGCAGCGCCGGGCAATACAGCGTCACGTTCATTGCCCAGGAACAAGTTGCTAATGCCGGCTTGACCTCGAGCGTGATCGTCCCAATCAGCGTGCTCAAGCGATTGCCCGATTTGTTCGTGCAAGCGTTGACGCGCAATCAACCGGTGATTAAACGCAATCAGCGTGTTGCCGTAACCGCAGTTTTCGGCGACTCACTCGCGCCGGTCACACAAGCATTCACCGCCGGGTTGTTTTTGAATAACACGTTGGTGGCAGACACGACGATCAATGAATTCGCTCGCGATGGCCGTTTCAGCCTCACGCGTGAAGTTGTTTTTGATCAAACCGGG
>SZPB01000330.1 GCA_030263535.1 Cytophagia bacterium CHB2 | reverse complement strand
TGCGCTTTCTGCAACGACGATCAATCACGAAGATATAGATCAAATCAGCCCCGAGGCCAGACCGCTTGCGCTGGAGACGACTTTCATCGCGCCGCTTGATCGCCAGAATGTTCGCGTGCATCCCGGTGAATCCGTACGGGTTGATGTCGTGGTGCGTTCACGCGCTGTCGGACACAGCTTCCCGGCCGGGGTCTCGGATATGGCCGAAGCCTGGTTGGAATTCAAAGCGATCAATGATCTTGGCCAGGTCATTTTTTGGAGCGGCGGATCAACGGTCGATTTGCAGCGGGTCGATCCTTATGCACACCGATATGGCGCCGTTATGGTGGACAGCACAGGCCAGCGTGTCTATCATTATGAAAGTTGGAAGGCGCACGGCGTGGCCGCCCTCAATCTTCTGCCGCCCAATGGCGTGGACGTGGTTCGATACCGTTTTAAGATTCCGCCCAATCCCGGCAATAACATCCAGCTCATCGCAAAATTGCATTACCGGAAATTTTCGTCTGCGCTCACTTCTGTCAATGGCCAGCGAACCGGCGTTGCTATTCCCGTCATCGAAATGGCGCATGCCGAAGCGCATCTGGGCGTGGAATACAATCTCATGCACCGCCATTTTTATATGGAAAGTTACATGCCCGAAGACATGCCCCGCTGGAATGATTATGGCATCGGGCTATGGCGGCAACACGATCTGCTGGGCGCCGAACGCGCCCTTCTGCGCGCCAGCCAGCATGCGCCGCTGGAGCATAATCCCTGGATCAACCTCGGCATGGTTTGGTTGAAAAGCGGGCGCCTGGAGCAAGCGAAAACGACGTTGTTGCATGCGCTGTCGCTTGCGCGGAATTCTTCGCGCGCACACTTTTTTCTCGGCCTGGCTTATAAGAGTGAAGGCAATTATTCCGCGGCGCTGGACGAAATGAAAAATGCGCTTGATGGGCACCAAAATGACCGCGAATTGCGCATCGAGATTGGCCGCCTTTATTATTTGATGCAGGATTATACGCGCGCCATTCGCGCCTTCAAAAAGGCGTTGCTCGTCGATCCGGAGGATCCGACCGTGTATTTTTATTTGCGGGAAACGTATCGCGCCGATGGCGATGGCGAAAACGCCCAAAAAATGGATCAACTTTATCTGAAGTTCCGCCAGGATGAAAATATGGAGCAACTGTTGCAACAGACGTTGACGCACCAGCCCTGGATCGAAGCGCGCCCGCGTGAGTATCATGAACATGCCATCTCTACGCCGCGCTTCTGGAACTCCATCAAAACAAACGCAACGAATGGGCATACCGAAAAATAAAAAACTTGTTTTTGTTTCCTGGGCGGCCAATTGCAGCCGCAGCGACAATCTGGCGCGTTTGCTCGGCGGCGATTCTAAGATGGTTTATGCGGAAAACCTGGGCAGCAATTACGTGACGGTTTGGTTGAAGTATCTGCTGCAAATGTGGATGACCTGGAAGCTGTTATGGCGTGAACGCCCGCAAGTGGTCATGGTCATGGTGCCGCCGGTGTTCATTTGCATTCCGGTTTATTTCTATTGCCTTTTTTTTCGCGCCGGATATGTCACCGATACGCACACCGCTGCGTTCACTATGTCGCGCTGGAAGCCCCTGCTCTTCCTCAATGCCTGGTTCTACCGCCGTGCGCTCATCAACATCGTCACCAACGAGCATCTCGCCCGGCAAGTCGAAGTTTGGAAGGCGCCTGTTATTGTTATCGGTGATTTGCCGGTGCAATTCAAACAGATCGGAAGCTTCCCCAGTAATGGGCATTTCACGATTGCGGTAGTTTGCAGCTACAATCCCGATGAACCGCTCGATAATATTTGGCAGGCCGCGCGCGAGCTGCGCGATATCGAGTTTTACGCCACCGGCAAGCTGAAAGACGTGCCGCCGCAATATGTTCACAGTAAACCCGACAATCTATTTTTCACCGGCTTTCTGCCGGATGAAAAATATGCGGGTCTCATCAAAACCAGTCACGCCGTGATGGTGTTGACCACACGCGATCATACCATGCAACGCGGAGCATATGAGGCCCTGGCGCTCGGCACGCCGATCATCACCTCGGATTGGCCGATCTTGCGCGAGACCTTTGGGCAGGCCGCGGTCTACGTTGACAATTCACCGCAAGATATCGTGGCCTGCATACGAAAGCTGCAAGCCCGCTGGCCGGAAAGCAAAGCGGCTGTGCAACGGCAACGTCAGCAGCGTCTGGAAATTTGGCGTGAAAAAGAACAAGCCCTGCGCACGGCTCTTGCCGCCAAGCTTTCTGCCTGAGCCCTCAGATTGCCATGAGCCACTCAAAACCCGTCTTGTCCCGTTTCAAGCAATATTATAACAGCCTGCCGGAACAATTGGGAGCAGGATTGCTCAAAGACGGGATTTATGAACTGCCCGGAGCTTGGAAATTTTTCACACGTTTGACGCCGGGAGAGCCGGTTTTATTGTTTTGTCCGGGATTGACTTCCGTGGCGTGCGCTTTTGCACGGCATGCTTCACGCGTAGATGTGATCGGTTTGCAAGCCTCCGAGACCGCCTTGCTCACGGAACTGGCGGAATTCAAGACGCTCGGTAATATTCGAATCTTACAGCATGCGGCTGATATATCGGAGACTTATGCAACCATCATCGTGCTACCCAGAAACAGCGCACCGGATATAAAACTGTTGCGCAGCGTGGTCGAAACGTTGACGCAGACTCAAACACGTGAAGCGGATTGGTGGATTCTAGCGCAAGAGTCTTCCGGTCAAGCCCTGACCCGGATTGGCCAATCTCTAAAGCGTAAATTTCTGCACCGCACAAGCAGACAAAAACCTTCTGCGAATGCGCGGCTGTTCCTGTCAAACGATGATTTGATGTCCCGGTCACAGGTGTCGGCGCTTTTTGCCAAGCGCCTGCCGAACATGTGTATGCAATTGCATCTGGCGCCGGCGTTTGTTCATCCCAAATTTATTGCACGGCCGCATCCGGAGCAAAAGAATGGGCACGCCGGCGGGCAAACGATCTGCCGTTGGACCCGGAAAAATTTGGCGGCGCGCAGTGGCGACCGGAGCAGCGGCTTCATGTGCTTGCCGGCGGCAAAGTACAACTCGTGTTGTGCAACGAAGCAATGCCAACCCAGCCCAAGGCTTTATTGAAGCTACCGCTTGTGCCGCACGCGGAAATCCGTTTGCGTGAAAACGCCAAAACACTGACTCGCCTGCGTGAAGCGCAGGAATTGACGGAAGAACAACCAGGCCTTTTTCCGCAGTTGCTGGCGCAAGGCGCGTTCGAAAGTCAGAGCTATCATCTTGAAAGCTTTTTGGCGGGGCGATCTTTGGATCAATTGCCGGCAGCGACCAAGCGCACACCCGCGCAAATTCAAAAGATCTTGCAATGCTGGCTCGCATTGCAAGAGAAGTTTGTCAGGCCGCTGCGAGTCAACGAAACGGTTTTTCAACAAGTTTTTGTAAAGCCGGCACAGGCGGTGCAGGAATGGCTCGAACTCGGAGCTGATGATCGCGCCAGAATGCGCCGCATTTATGATGCCTGGCATAGGCAATTTGCCGATCGCGAACTGGTATTGGGATTGGTACACGGTGATTTTTCAATCAAGAATATCATGGCCGATCCCGGCACGCTCGAAATCACCGGCTTTATCGATTGGGACTTGGCGGATTTTTGCTCGATTCCGTTGATGGATGTCCTGCATTTCTTTATTCGTTTAGATGCGCGTTCGTTTCACGACGCGCCGCCTGCGATTGCCTTGCGTTTGGTCCAAAGCGCGGCGGGCGTGCACCATAACCATTTTCAAAACGTGATGCAGCGCTACGATTACAGGCCGGAAGATTGGATGGGAATCGTCATGCTCTATTGGCAACATCGGTTGCGAGGCTATCTCGGCTCGCCCAAAAATTACAACCCGCGCTTCGTGCGTCGCCAGTTTTTCGATGTGCTCGCTCTGTTTGAGCGCGAAGTTTTTACGGCAAAAACGTTTGCCGGTGCAGGGAGGCACGCGAGTGAAAAGACCGTTGTCTAATCGTGCTGTTGCAGGCTATCGTCCCCGGTCCACGCGCCACAAAACTGGAGATTCTGTGAGTCGTGATGTGAAGACCACCTCATACGGGGCCTTGTTGAAGGAATTGCACAAACGCGGCCTGAAGTATGCCCTGTTGCGCGATCATCCCGAAAAGCTTGGCATGCGCGACCTTGATGTGGTGATCGATTTTACACAACGCCAGGCGTTCGTGGCGTGCTGCGAGCAAAACGGTTTTCGCCTGCTCAAGTCCGGGCGGAGTAACCCGGGCAAGCTCGTCATGTTGTGCTGGAACGAGGCCGGTCCGCAAATTATCGATGTGCATGAACGCTTGATCTATCAGGGTTATGAGTATCTGAATGTCGAAACCCTATTGGCGCGCCGGCGGCTGGACGGGCACTATTATTTCTTGAGCTACGAAGATGAGTTGCTGGCGCTGCTCTTTCACAACATACTCGGCAAGGGTGAAATTCAGCAAAAGCATCGCGGCCGTCTGGAAGAATTGCTGCGTTTGCGTTTGGATGAGGATTATCTCGCCGCCCATTTGCGCGAATTTGGCCTGCAAGAAATTTTGAGCCGGGCGCGGAAAGATTTTGTCAATCTGCGCGAAGATGCCAAAGCCGTGAAGCGTTTGCGCAGCGCGGCGCTCCGCTCGCTGCGCTTCAAGCCCGCGAGCAATGCCCTGCGGCGCGTGCGCATGTTCCTGTTTGGCTTTTGGGAGAAATGGTTCGGCCCGCGCCGCGGCGCATTGATTGTGTTTGTCGGCCCGGATGGTTGCGGCAAAAGCTCAATCACTTCTGCCCTGCGCCGGGAATTTCGCAGCGCTACGATTACGACAGATATTGTTTATCTCGGGCCCTGGGGCCAATACAAACTGCCGTTCATCAAAATTCTAAATGCGCTGCATATTAAACCGTACCGTCCCGAAGACAAGGCAAAGTATCGCAACCGGAAAATTCAACACAAAACGCCGGGGGCGTTCAGCCGTTTCTGGCGGGACCTCAAGGGTAGAATTTTTTATCTCGCGCTGGCCGCGGAGTTGTGGTTTCGCTATGTCGCCTTCGTGTTGCCCAAATTGCGGCGCGGACGCATCGTGCTGGCAGATCGCTATGTTTATGATATTCTCATCGGTTATAAAAACCGCCCGATGGATTATTTCAACGGCATTCGCCAATGGATTTGCCGTACCTATCCGCAGCCGGATCTCGTTGTGCTGCTCGATGCCACGCCCGAAATCATTCATGCGCGCAAGCCGCAATTCAACGTGTCGCAACTCGTCGATATCCGGCAACGCTACCAGGAGCTTGGGCGCACGCTCGACTTTCATACGCTCGACACCAGCGTCAGCGTATCGACTTCACTCGCTTTTTTCCGGCGCCATCTGCTGCCCAAAGTTTTGCAATCCTTGAAAACCTGAGCGGAACGCGACAGATTCCGCAAGCCATTTTACAAGAAACGAGTACATGTCCAGTAAGAATAGAAGTGTCGGTGAGCAGGCCAAAGAAGGGATTTTTTATAACGCGCTCACGCGCCTGAGCGGCACGTTTTTTCAATTTTTCTCCAGCGTCATACTCGCCCGGCTGCTGGCGGTGGAAGACTTTGGTGTCATGCAAATTGCAACGATGTTGCTCGGCTTCACCACCAAGTTTGGCGAGTTCGGCTTTAACATGGGGCTTATTCAACGGCGCGAGGAGGTGGGGCCGGAACACGTGAATACCATGTTCTGGATGGATCTTGCGCTCAAGCTCTTTCTCTTTGCCGTTATTATAGTGGCATTGCCCTTCTTGGTGGAATATTTCCATGAGCCGCGTTTGTGGCAAGTCATGCCCGCCGTTGGGGTTTATATGCTGCTCGATACGCTCTCGAACCCCAGTTCTACGCTGCTCAAGCGCCAAATGCGGTTTAAAGAGCAGGCCAAGATTGACATGCTTGACCGCGTGATCGAAGTGTTCAGCTCCGTCACGCTCGCTTTCATGGGATTTCACGTGTGGAGCCTGATTCTGAGCAAATGGCTCGGCGTCTCCGTGGCCGCGGTGTTAACGGCGCGCGCAGCCGGCTGGCGGCCGCGTTTCATTATCGACTTCAAAGCCAGCAAAGAGCTGTTCCATTTCGGCGGCTGGGTTTTCGTGAGAAACTTGTGCCGTGAAATGGCGGAAAACGTCGATTACTTCTGGATCGCCCGCCATCTCAATACCACCCAGCTCGGCTATTACTCGAAAGCCTATGATTTGATGCGGCTGCCGCAAAAGCGCATCAGCCAGGCTTTCAACTCCGTGCTGTTTTCCGCGTTCTCGCGCGTGCAAGATCAACCGGAAAAAATCAAAGCCGGATTTGAAAAAGTTTTAACCACTGTGTCGCTCGCCAGCTATCCGTTGCTCATCGGCATGATGCTGGTGGCGCCGGAATTCGTGTTTCTGGTTTATGGCGAAAAGTGGATGCCCATGGCGCTGCCGCTGCAGATCATGTGTTTGGCCGGAATTCTGCGCTCGATCGATCCGTTTTTAAACTCGGTCATTACCGCCACCGGTTATGTCAAGCATACGGCATATCGGCGATTCATTGAGTTCGGTTTACTCGCCGGCGCAACGTATATCGGCGTGCAATATGGCATTGTCGGCGTGTCCATTGCCGTGCTGGCGGTGGCATTCATCGTCATGTTTCTCATGGTCAATTTGCTCAAACGTGTGGGTGCGGTGGGATGGCGGGAGTATCTCTTGCCGCAAATGCCGGCGGTCGGCGGCAGCGTGGTCATGGTTATCGCCGTTATGGCGTTTCGCTTTCTGATGCAGGATTTTCTCGGCGCAAATTCGATTTGGCTGCTGCTGGGCATGGTTGTAACCGGAGGGCTGTCTTATGTCGGCGTGCTGTGGCTGGCGCGGCCCAAGCGCGTCATGACGTTGCTGGGAGAATTGTCCGGTGATATTGCCAAATACACCAAAAAGTATCGCAAAAAGCTTGCGGGCTTGGCGCCTTCCGCGTCAAAGTAGGACGCCACGGAATATAACGGTTTACGCTTCAAAAGAGGAGTGAGGGTATAGTTTAACTCAGCGGGTCAAGGCCTGAAGCGCGCAGCCGGGCCTGATGATTCTTCCATTACCTTGAGGTTACAAAACTGTGTCAGCTCGCGTTCTCGTCATCGTTACCATTTTCGTCGCCATGCTGGGCTGGACGCTGCGCCGGCCTTTTGTCGGCGTTTGTGTTGTGGTGGCGCTTTTTCATTTGAATCTGAGAGTCTTGGGCACGGGACTGGAAGATATTCGTTTTCAGTTTTATGCCACCCTGGTGTTGATGATATCTTATTTCATCAATCAAGAAACGTTGAATCGCATACCCTCGCCCACGTATCCGCCGATGCGATGGCTGATTGCTTTTACCGCGATGACGTTCATCACCAGCGCTTGGGCGGTTGACTCTGGGCATGCCTTTGAGAGCGCGTTTGAGTTCTCGAAAATCATCGTCTTCTCGTGGTTCATGAGCAAGATCATCAAAACCGAGAAAGAGCTGCGCATCCTGCTGTATGTGATTTTTGCGGGCTGCTGGTATACCTCGTTTATGGCGCAATGGGGCGTGGAATGGAATATTATCGATGAAGTCGAGATCGGCGTGGCCACCGGCGGCAGCGGCACGCACCTTATGATGTTTTTGCCGCTGATGATCCTGATGGTGATTTATGGCAACTGGAAGGAGAAACTGTATGCCGGCGCCATCATCCCCTTTGTGCTGAATTTTTTGCCGAATACGGAATCCGGCTCGCGGTCGACTTTTCTGACGCTGATAACGGTGAGCGTCATGTTGTTACTGTTTTTGCCCGGACGCATGCGGCTGAAAGCTTTGCCCCCGATGATTATCGGGGGATTGCTGTTTATTTTCGTCTTGACCCCGCCGGGCTATTTTGAATACATGATGACGATTCTCGATCCCAGCTCCGAAAGCTCGGCGGCCTCGCGTGCGCTTATCAACGAAGCAAGTTTCAAAATCATTCAGGAATATCCGCTGGGAATCGGTTATGACAATTATCCCATTGTTTCGATGAAATATTTGCCGGATGAAGCGCTTACCGATTTGGGCACGCGCGATGCCCACAATAGCTTCCTCAAAATCACATGTGAATTCGGCATCATCGGATTTATTTTTTGGGTCATGACAGCGCTTATGACCTGGAGATTTTTTCGCAAAGTGAGAAGAACGCTGAAAAGCGGCGGCGCCCGGCCCACGACCCTCCAGCTCAGCGCCATGTCTTTCGAAATCGGGTTGATCAGCATCTTTCCCGGCCTGTGGACGCACAATTATAACCAGCTCGATTCCCTGTATTGGATGGTCGCATTGAGCGGCGTGCTTTATACCTTGCAACAGCGGCAAACGCCTGAAGCGGAACCGGCGCAAAGCACGAAGCCGCCCTTGCCGGCCAAAGCGCCCGGGGTATTGCCGCCGCCTAAAAAGCCGGCGATCAAAGCTGCGACGGTTTGAGAACGTTGTGATGCGATCATCAAAACGAAGCCGTTTAAGCCCAACATAATATCGTGATGAATTTGACGCTCAAAAAAAATGTTTATGCCGGCCTGCGCCGCCTCGGGGTCTATCGCTTTTTGCGGTGGTGGCATCGCAAGCAAGCCGTCATTTTGACGTATCACGGCGTGATCTCAAACGGCGACGATAGTTATCTCAATCGTAACAGCCTTTCAGCGGAAATGTTCGACCAGCAAATGGCCTATCTGAAACGGCACTATCACATCATGTCATTGCCGGAATTGGTGCGCCGTTTGGTTGCGCGCGAGCCGTTGCCGCCATATGCCCTGGTTATCACATTCGATGACGGCTTTTACAACAACTATGCTGTCGCCGCACCGATTCTGCGAAAGTATGATCTGCCCGCAACGATTTTTTTGACCACGGCTTTCATCAACAGTCCGCAATTAGGATTGTGGACCGAGCGCGTGGACTGGCTTTTGCAAACCGCCACCACCGCGGGCTTGGCATTCGCGATGGACGGCGAAGTGCAGCATCTGGCTTTGCAAACGACGCGCGATCGCATCATTGCCTCGGATTTGGTGCGCGGTTATCTCAAGCGGCTTCCCCCCAAAGCGCGTGAAGAGGCCATTGCAAAATTGGCGGAAGAGATCGGCGTTGTGCGAGATCTTGATGGCGGGGTGGCAGAACGATATGCTTTTTTAACATGGGATCAGGTGCGGGAGATGCAGCAATGGCGCATCAGCTTCGGCTCGCACACGCATACCCATTCCATTATGTCGGGTTTGAGCCTGGCGGAGGCGCATTTTGAGCTGAACGAATCGCGCCATTTGATTGAATCCGAATTGGGCGCGCCCTGCACGATTTTCAGCTATCCCAACGGCTCGGCGCGTGATTTCGGCAAACGTGACATTGAACTGCTGCGCAAGCTGGGATTCGTTGCGGCCACCAGCCAGCTTCCGGGATTCAATGATCACAAGACCAATCTCTATGCCTTGCGGCGCATCAATATCTCGCGCCACCGGGATTTCAATTATTTCCTGGCAAAAATTTCAGGAATGCATTCGCATGTCAGCTACAAAGCTTGAGCGTTACGCCGTCACCGTGCGCCGCGGCGATCGAAAAGAATTCGAGGAGAGCGGCGCATGCTGATTACATTTTCCGGCATGGTCGGCAGCGGCAAATCAAAAAATGCGCAAAACACGCTGCTGCTGCTGCAAGAGTTTGGTCATGCGCCGCATTATTTGCGTTTTCGCATGCTGGGGTGGTGGCAACTGTTCAATCCGCCCTCGCGCGCGCCCTGGCAAATGCGGGAAGAATCGTCTTCGGAAAAGCCGTCGCGGCCGCTCATGATGGGCTCCCGCAAGCGCCGGCTCGGCCTCGACAAACGCTTAACCACATTGGTGTTTGTCGGGTATTTGCTGCGCATTCTCCGTTTTCGGATTTATCGTTTTCTGTATCATCGCCATGATTTATTGGTTCTGAATCGCTACTTCTACGACAATCTCGCCCAGTTTCGCGCCGCGAATGCGCGCGAGCAGAAGTATTTGCGCCTGCTGCTCGACGCCATTCCCAAGCCGGATCTGGCCTTTTTGATGGTGGTGCGCCCGGAAACGGCGTTGCAGCGGCGCGCGAGTTATCACCGCCACGAACTGCAACAGCTTGCGGAAAATTATGCCCGCATCCAAAAACAGATCAGCCGGCTTATG
>SZPB01000329.1 GCA_030263535.1 Cytophagia bacterium CHB2 | reverse complement strand
GGCCCATGCCGCCGTGAATGATGACAACCGCCTCGTGCCGGCCGAGCAGCCCGGTGATGCGATTTTGCAAATAATTCAACGTATCGCGGTGCTCAGTGAAGATCACCAGCTTTTGATGCGGTGCCCGCACCGGCTTTGAGGTGGCGTCCGCGTTGCGAAAGGGGGAATTGCCATCGCTTTCGTGGCCGGCCGTTGTCATTGGCATGAAGATTTCGTTAAGCAGACTCGCCAACTCGCGCCATTTCTTGTCTTCGCCGCTTCGTCCAACAGCAAGCGCCAACGCCTCCAAGCGCTTGAGTATTTCGATTTCTGCTTTCAATTCAGTGATCGAGCGCGCCGCCGTGGCTTGGTCCAGCACTTCTTCTTCAGCGGCTTCGACCTCGTGGTCGGGTGCGTCTTCAAGATCTTCGATATCCTCGGCATCAAGCAGGCTTTCGGGAATGGCCAGAATGGGCGTGACTTCGGCGCCGCGCTGGAGCAACTCCTGCTCACGCAGCCGGCTCTCGAGTCGCTCCCGGCGCCGGCGCAGCGATTGATAGATCGCCTCGGGCGAGGAGGCCAAACGGCGCTGCAGGATGGTGAGCGCAAATCCGACGGTGCCGGCACGCTTATCGTTTTGCAGGGCCTCAGCGCGATTGAATTCATCTCGCACGTAGTCGGTGACTTCCTTGTAGAGCTGCGCTTCCGCGTCGGAGAGCTTGTAGGCAACGGTGTAGGCAATGCGTTCGGGAAAGAGCGGCGTGGCATCGAACTTGAGCAGACTCTCTTTGACCATGCGCCGCATGAGATCGGTGACGTCCACGGCATGTACGCCATCGCGGAAACGGCCCTCGAAACGGTCGCCATCGAGCAGCGCCATGAAAAGCTGAAAGTCTTCTTCCTTGCCGTTGTGCGGGGTCGCGGTCATGAGCAGGAAATGCCGGGTGAGCGTGGAAAGAAGTTGTCCCAGCCGGTAGCGCTTGGTATACTTGGTCTCGCCGCCAAAGAACGTGGCTGACATCTTGTGCGCTTCGTCGCAAACGATGAGGTCCCAACGGCAATCCGGCGCCATGAGCTTATCCTGCACGTCTTCGTTGCGGGAGAGTTTGTCGAGGCGCGCGATAACGAGATTCGTTTCCAGAAACCAGTTGCCGGTGCGCGCGGCTTCCAGCTTGTCGTTGGTGAGAATTTCGAAGGGCAAATGAAAGCGGCGGTACAATTCGTCCTGCCACTGTTCGGCAAGGCTGCCCGGACACACGACGAGACAACGTTGAAGATCACCGCGGGCGATCAGCTCTTTCATCAACAGCCCGGCCATGATGGTTTTGCCGGCGCCGGGATCATCGGCGAGCAGAAAACGCAACGGCTGGCGCGGCAGCATGACTTCATAAACCGCAGTGATCTGGTGGGGCAACGGCTCAACAATCGAAGTATGAACGGCCAGGACCGGATCGAACAAATGAGCGAGACGAATGCGATGCGCTTCCGAGACGAGCCGGAAGAGACTGCCGTCGCCGTCGAAGCTCCAGGGCCTTCCCTGCTCTACGACCTTGAGCCGAGGCTCATCGTGGCGATAGAGCAGAACATTGGCGACGCGGCCGGACGGGTCTTTGTAGGTTAGCTCCAGCGCTTCGGAGCCGAACCACTGGGTATTGACGACCGTAATCAGGGCGTCGGGCAGGATGCCGCGCACCGCGGCGTGGGGAAGTAAGTCTTCGAGTTTGTTCATTCGGTTGCCCACCATTTCTTTTGCAATTCACTCGTTTGCAGCGGCTCGTCTACAAATATGAGTACTTAAGCCAGTATACCGGCATTGAATACGAACTGCGACTTTGAAGGGTTAACTATGCCTGATAATTCGATGGTAAGCAAAGCTCCGCGCTTGAATCACCTGTCAAAGCTTGCGGAAGTCAATTGTGAAAAATGTCGTTTTTGCGTGAATATCCATTCCGCGCATCACTTCGCAAATGCGGCTTTAAGCCAACGTAATTCTAGTTCGTCGGAAAAATTCGCCTACCCCAACAGCAAAAGGCTGGAAACTTAGTCGCAATCTAGCAAATTTTTTATCTGAGAAACAAGCGCGAATTATTGGAACAGTAACAAGCGAGTGGCTGCGTTTCCTAGTGTTCATACTTGGGATCGATAACGAGAGCTTAAGTCAAAGACTCTCATTGCAAACATACGCAAGGGAGAGGTTCGCAACGCATGACATGAACAACCGGTTGGCCTTCGCTGGCTTGACGCGACCGCCGCGATTATTGTGTTTAAAAGCAATGAACGTAACATTATCAATCCAATAATCCCCAGTTATCAATGTGATAACCTTCGCCAGCAGATGGCTCGAATTTTAGGCCTTATTTCAATAAAAATGTAATCGGTTGCACTGGCATTGTTATTGTCCTGCCCTCCAGAAAATTGGCAGCGCAATTCCCCCCGTGTCTCACATAAAGCAGCAAACAGACTTTCCTAACTCAGGAGCGGCTTATGACCGGCTCGCTTTCGACGCTCGATTTTGTCATTGTGGCGGTTTACTTCCTGCTCGTGCTGGCAATCGGTTTCTCCTTTCGCAAACGCGGCACGAATCGCACGGACTATTTTCTGGCGGGACGTCACGTCGGTTGGATCGCCATCGGCGCCTCATTGTTCGCCACCAATATTTCCAGCGAGCATTTTCTCGGACTCGCCGGCACCGGCTCGAAATCCGGTTTGGCGGTCGGGCAATTTGAATGGCTGGCGGTTTTGATTCTGCTGTTGCTCGGCTGGGTGTTTACCCCGTTCTATTTGAAATCCGGTGTCTTCACCATGCCTGAGTTTTTGGAACGGCGCTATAACCCGGCAGCGCGCTATTATCTCAGCATTGTTTCGATCATCGCCTATGTGTTGACCAAAATCTCGATCGCGCTTTATGCCGGCGGCATTCTCTTAAATGCGGTGGTCGGTTGGGACATGTACACCTCGGCCATCGTGATCGTGATCGCCACCGGCCTTTACACCATTTTGGGCGGTGCAGATGTTCATCTTGATCATCGGCTCGTTCGCGCTGACGTTCATTGGGCTGAATCGCGTCGGCGGTTGGGAGGCATTGGTAGCGGCCACGCCGGTGGATTTCTGGAGCATGTTCAAGCCCATGAGCGACCCGGATTTTCCCTGGACCGGCATTGTGTTCGGCGCGCCGATTCTCGGCATTTGGTATTGGTGCACGGATCAATATATTGTGCAACGCGTGTTGAGCGCGAAGAATCTCGATCATGCGCGCGGCGGAACGATCTTCGCCGGCTTTCTCAAAATCCTTCCGGTGTTCATACTCGTGCTGCCGGGCGTGATTGCGTATGCCCTGTCAGACGGCCAAGTGACCGGCGACAAAGCCTACGCCTGGATGGTTACGACGTTATTGCCCACCGGCTTGAAGGGACTCGTCGTTGCCGGTTTGCTGGCGGCGTTGATGTCTTCGCTCAGCGCCATGTTCAATTCCACCTCCACCCTGCTCACGATTGATATTTTCCAGCGCTTGCGGCCCGAGGCGGATGAAAAAGCCACGGTACGTTTCGGCCGACTGGCCACGGCGGCCATGGTCGTGCTGGGCTTGTTGTGGATTCCGTTTATCGGTCTGCTCAGCGACGAACGCATGTATGTTTATCTGCAAAGCGTGCAGGCCTATGTTTCGCCGCCGATTGCCGCCTGCTTTCTTTTTGGAATTTTGTGGAAGCGCGTCAACGGCAAAGGCGCCATTGCCTCATTACTCACCGGACTGGTGCTGGGCGCGTTGCGTTTCGTGCTGGAGATCCAACACAAAATTTCGCCATTGGCGAATGAATGGCTGAGATACCTCGCCACCGTCAACTTTCTGCATTATGCGGTTTTCCTCTTCGTCGTGTGCTCCGGTGTTTTGGTTGCCGTGAGTTTGGCGAGTGAAGCGCCGATTCGAAAAAAATTAACGCATCTGACCTTCTCGGAAGCGGGCGAAATCATGTGGGAACGCACGCGCTGGCACACCGTGAACGTGGCGGCCTCTGTCGTCCTGGTTATTCTTTTAATTGCGCTTTGGTGGGGATTTCGTTAATATTGCCGGCGTGCATGAGAAGCCAAATGTTGAATTCATGAAAAATAATATGTGAGGGTAGCACCATGAAAAGCGTAAGATTGGTAGGCCTGTCTTTACTGGCTTTCAGCCTGGCGCTGAAGCCAGCCGCCGCTCAAACCAAAGATCCCGCCGCACTGCACAAAGTTAATTTCACCTCTTCGAATCTACCGATCGTGGTGATCGACACCCACGGCCAGGCGATTCCCGATGAACCGAAAATCGCGGCTGACATGGGCATTATCTACAACGGCCCGGGCGTGCGCAACAACCTCACGGATCCCTTCAATCACTACAACGGCAAGATCGCCATCGAAATCCGCGGCTCCAGTTCGCAACAATTTCCCAAAAAGCAATACGGCTTTGAAACCAAAGATGCGCAAGGCGAAGATCTCGATGTGTCTTTGTTGAACATGCCGGAAGAAGCCGATTGGATCTTGTCCGCCTCCTACTCCGATAAAACGTTGATGCGCAATGTCCTGGCGTACAAGCTGGCGAATGATATGGGCCGCTATGCCAGCCGCACGCAATTTTGCGAAGTGGTGCTCAACGGCGATTATCACGGCGTGTACATGCTCATGGAAAAAATCAAGCGCGACAAGAACCGTGTGAACATTTCGAAGATGGAGCCTACCGACATTTCCGGCGACGCGCTGACCGGCGGCTACATCATCAAAATCGACAAGCTCGAAGGTTCGGATACCGACGGCTGGTATTCTACCTTCCTGCCTTATCCCGGCGCGTGGCAGAGGATTTACTATCAGTACGACACGCCCAAATTGGAAGATCTCGCGCCCGAGCAGATATCTTATATCAAGAACTTCGTCTTCACCTTCGAGAACTTGATGACCAAGCCGGAGTACGCCGATCCGCAAAACGGCTATGCGCAGTATATCGATATCGATTCGTTCGTCGATTACTTTATTCTCAATGAAATCTCGCGCAATGTCGATGGCTATCGCCTGAGCACGTTTATGCACAAAGATCGCGACAGCAAAGGCGGCAAGCTGAAAATGGGCCCGGCATGGGATTATGATCTCGCCTTCGGCAACGCGGATTACTACAACGGCGCGATGCTGGCGGACTGGCAGGTTGATTTTCGCGTGCAATCCGACGGCTTTCAAATTCCGTTTTGGTGGCAGAAGCTGCTGCAAGATTCCACTTTCACCAACCGCGTGTATGCCCGCTGGCGCGAATTGCGCCCAAACGTTTTGGAGATTTCGCGCGTCCACGCTTATCTCGATTCCATGGCCGCTTACATCGACGAAGCGCAAAAACGCAACTTCGAGCGCTGGCCGATTTTGGGTACGTACGTTTGGCCCAATGCCTTCATTGGACAAACCTATGCCGAGGAGTTGAACTACCTGAAAGAATGGCTCAATTTGCGCATGCTGTGGATGGAGGCGAGAATTCCCGGAAAGCCCAGCAGCGTTGACGAAAACAATGGCTTTGCGCCTGAAGATTTTATGCTGGAGCAGAATTATCCAAATCCCTTCAATCCTGCAACGACGATTGCATTTTATCTGCCGCGCAGCGGCCGCGTTTCTCTCAAAATCATTGATGTTGCAGGGCGAGAAGTCATGACATTGGCCGATCGGTTCATGAAGGCAGGCAGGCATGAGGCGACATTCGAGGCACAAGGAATTGCCAGCGGCGTGTATTTCTACCGCTTGCAAATGGGCGATTTTTCTCTCACAAAAAAACTTGTGCTCAGCCAATAGACACCGCCTGAAAACACCTCCGCCCGGGCGATTTCTCACTGCTGTGCAGACAATGTAGCGCGCCATTTATAGCGTTTTACATTTGTCTGCTGATGTTGTCATCCCGCCGGGCGAGATGACATCTTCGCTCAATCGCAAAACGCTGTAGAGACTAAACAATTGCAGCAGAACATGAAACCCATGACTCAAAAACTTCTCGCACGATTTGCGCTTGTCTTTTTGCTCCTCAACGGGATTGCGTTCAGCCAAAGCAAGCCCTATCGCGGCGCGGAATATCGCACGAAAGAATCCTACACCTACGGCCGCTTCGAAGTGCGCATGAAATCCGCCGCCGGCAGCGGCATTTTGACGACGTTGTTCACCTATCATGATTCCTCTCCGTTTTCCGTCGCAAATTGGAACGAAATCGACATCGAGATCATGGGGCGCTACTCCAACGAAGTGCAATACAACACCATCACGCCCAATCGCATCGATCATGTCCGCCGCCAGGTCGTGAAATTCAATCCGCATCTCTCGTTTCATGTGCATGCGTTCGAATGGACGCCCGACTATGTCGCGTGGTTCGTCGACGGTTACGAAGTGTATCGCCAAACCGAAGCTCACGTCGCGACGCTGACTCGGCCGCAAAAAATTATGATGAATATGTGGCAACCGACGGCCGTGGCCTGGGCCGGCGCCTTCGATCCCAACACTCTGCCGTTTTATGGCTATTATGATTGGGTGAAATATTACGCCTACACGCCGGGAGAAGGCGACAATTTCACGTTGCAATGGACGGATAACTTCGACAATTGGGATCAAAGCCGCTGGGACAAAGCCACGCACACCTTTGATGGCAACAATGCACAATTCATTCATGACAATATCGTTTTCCGCAATGGCTACATGATTCTTTGCTTAACGACGCCTGAAGCCACCGGCTATCGCGGCGGCACGATCATCGACCTCGACATCAATCCGCCTTATCTCGTCTGGGCCAGAGCGGAGGCAAACAGATTTCTGGTTTTCTTTTCGGAAGAAGTTGAAAAAGTCTCGGCGGAAACGATTTCCAATTATACCATAGCAGGCGCGACCATTCAGAACGCGAGCTTGCAGCCGGGCAATAAAGTGGTTGCACTACAAACGGATTCGTTGGATTTGACGCAAAGCTTCGTGCTGGTGGCCAGCGGCATCAAAGATCGTTCGCCGGCAGCGCTGCAAATGGGCGTGCAATTCACCAATGTTGCCAACAGCCTGGCGCTGCCACTCGCCTTCAATCTTGGCGGGAATAACGAGGCGGATTTTTTGCCTGATCGAACTTGGGATTATTATCAGGAATATGGCGCTTCCGGCGGAACCGCGCGCACGCGACCGGCGGGCACAACGATTTCAGGAACAAATCAGCCCGAGATTTACCAAACCGAGCGCGAAGGATTGAATTTTTATCGCGTGCGCGTGCCGGAGGGCAAGTATCGCGTCGCGTTGATGATGGCAGAATCCGAGCATGATCTCAGCGGCCAGCGCGTGTTTGATGTTTATGCCGAAGGCCGTTTGCTGGTTGATAATCTCGACGTCATCGCTGAAGTTGGAAAGAATGTAGCGCTGGAAAAAACGTTTTCAGATATCGATGTGGCTGACGGCGTGCTTGATTTTTATTTTGCCGCAGAAGCCGATGCGCCAACTTTAAGCGGATTGCTGGTTGAGCGCACAGCATCTACTGCCGTGCGCCAGAGTGAAATGCTTCCGGCAGATTTTGCTTTGGGAATTTATCCCAACCCGTTTAATCCTTCGGCAAAAATTACTTATTCCCTGGCAACGCCGGGGACGGTTGAGTTAACACTGTTCGACATGAACGGCCGACACATCCGAACACTGGCGCGGGGGTTTCGTCCTGCCGGCAGTGAGCAGATTCTTCTCGACGCGCGCGGCTTGAGCGCCGGCATTTATTTCGTGCGCCTGCAATTTGAAGGAGAGCTTCTCGCGCAGCACAAGGCCGTTTATCTGAAATGATGATTGGATGGCTCCTTCGAATTGTCATTCAGGCGAATCTTGTGAAGTTCTCAACAATTTGCCTGCAACTTCACAAGATCCTTGCTGGATGACATTCAAAGATGGATGATATTTTCAAGGTAGCAGTGTGCGAGTAAAGTTCAGGCTACGGCCGAGCCGTAGCCGATCCGTTCATTCGAAAATCAAAACAACAAGTCACGGCCAAGCCGTGACTGAACTATTTCGCATGAATCGCCGAAAAAAAAACGTCTTCTCCCTCTTGATGGCGCTGTTGCCCATCGCGATCCTGGCTCTTCTTGAGCTGGTTTTGCGCGTCTTCGGCGCATTCCGCCAGGAGCCGTTTATCCTCGAAACGACTCACAAGGGCAAAGAGTACTACCAATTCAACCAATGGGTTGCCAAACGCTATTTCGATCCCCGCAAAGTCTCGGTGCCGGGATTGCAGCCCGAGAAATTCCTCAAAGAAAAAACCTCTAAAACCTTTCGCATTGTTTGTCTGGGCGGTTCCACCACTGCCGGTTTTCCCTTTGATTGCCAGGCGCCGTTTCCGGTGCAATTGCGCTATCTCCTAACGCAAGCCTATCCCGATTATCACTTCGAGGTACTCAACGCCGGCATCTCCGCGGTGAATAGCTTCACGGTGCTCGACTTGCTGCCGGATATTCTCGCGGCCTCGCCGGATTTGATTCTCGTTTACATGGGGCACAATGAATTTTATGGCGCATACGGCGCCGCTTCAACAGTGTCTCTCGGGCAAAACGGCGGCCTGATTCGTCTCTATCTCAAACTTCAAAAACTGCATCTCGTGCAAATGCTGAAGCGCGCCGTTTCGGCGTTGCGCCGCGCGCCGGAAATCAAACCGACCAATAAAACTCTCATGGCCGGCGTGATTCGCGATCAAGAAATTCCACTCGGCTCGGAAAAATATCGCGCCACCCTTTCCAACTTCGAAGATAATCTGAACATCCTTTTAACCGAGTGCACCGCGCGAAACGTGCCGGTGATCTTGAGCAATCTCGTCTCGAATATTCGCGATCTGCCCCCGTTTGCGAGCGCACAACCACAGGCGGCCAGCGCCGTTGTCGCGCAGGAATATCGCGCCCAGATAACGGCCGGTGATCAACTCATGCAGCGCGAAAACTTTGCCGCAAGCGCAGAGGCTTATCACAAAGCCTTGACACTCGATTCCGCCGCAGCAAATCTCTGGTATAAATTAGGCCGGGCCTATCTTACGCAGCATGATTCTGCCGCGGCCCGGTATTTTTTGACCGGCGCGAAGGATCGTGATGTCATCCGCTTCCGCGCCAGCGAACAAGTGAATCACATCATCGCCGCGGCAGCAGCGCGGCATAAAGCTTCATTGGTCGATATGCAGCAGGTTTTTGCCGCGCGCTCGGCGCAAGGGTTGATCGGGAACAATATCATGGTCGATCATCTCCATCCCGACCCGAACGGCTACTATCTCATGGCGAAGACGTTTTATGACGCGATCAATGCTTCCGGTTTACTGAAACAACGCAACACCAACTTTACGCCGGATGAACATCCCTATTTTGTCACGGATTTGGATTGGGACATTGGCCGCCTCAAAATTTTTGAGATGATTCATCGCTGGCCGTTTCCAGAGAAAGCGGTGACGCTCGCGGATTACAAGCCGCGCGGCGACCCCGCAGCCGTGCCCATTGCGCGGGATTATCTTTTCGTCGACAACGTCTGGTCGCGCGCGCATTACAAAATGGCGGAGGATTATTTGCGCCGCCAGGATTATGCGCGTGCGCGGCGGGAGTATTTGGCGGTGAGCGTGTATGCGCCGGACGATCCCTATCCCTACCAACAAGTCGCGAAAACGTACGAGATCGAAAAGAATTGGAATCAGCGTGAAGCGTTTTTGCAAAAAGTGCTGCCGCTCTCCGAGCAAAAAGGCATGATCCTCTATCAAATCGCGCTGGCGCAGTGGCAGCAAAAAAATTTTGACGCCGCCTGCCAGTTCATGGCGCAGGCTCTGAATCATCCGGACTTGAGTCGCGCCGAGAAACAAAACGCGCGCTTTTATCTCGCCGGCTTTTATACTGACGCCCAAAACGTTGATATGGCCAAGAGGGTATTGGTCACGATGCTCGAAGAAGATCCCGGCTTTCAACCGGCGAGGGTCTTTTTGCAGCGGCTCAGCGCCACGCACGAGTAGGCGATTAGCTTTTTAAAGTTAGAATAAAATTCTGAAAGTTTATGGCAGGATAATTTGTCGGCAGAACGATTTGAAATAATTCTGCCGATAAATCATCCTGCCAAAGTTTTTTTCGGCGATGCTCGGTGACTTCGGCGTATTTCGGTGGAAAAACTTTATCGCCAATGGTCACCGAGTTTCACCGAATAGTTTTTTGTTGCTTCGCAGAAGCTTTGATTTGCAGCTTGTCTGCAAATC
>SZPB01000328.1 GCA_030263535.1 Cytophagia bacterium CHB2 | reverse complement strand
GGCGCGGCTTCATCTTCCCGAATCAAATACAACCGATTATCTTCCACGCGATACAGCATCGGCGCGATTTGAATTTTGGGATAGCGCAGACGCAAGCGTTTGGCTTCGCTCAAAATAAAATCGATTTCATTGCCGATTTCGAACATGGGAGAAAAGTGCATGAAATGATCCTCCGCCCACGCGTCCTCCCAACCGGCATTCTGCACCAACCCCTGAATGAAGGCTTCTTTTCTCGCCGTCAAATTCACCATGCCGCATTGATTGTGCCCGATAAGGGCGATGTATTTCACTCCGCCGATGGCAATAGCATAGGAAACTTTGAATTCGCTGTAGCGCAAATTGGCCCCGCCAGCGCGAATGATATAAGCAAAGTTATCGGGGATTTGCAGATGCTTGCGATTATCCATACACATGCCGATCAAAAGCTGGGCTTGTGTGTAGGTTTCCAGCGGGCGATTGAGATTATGATATTCCAGCAGCAGCGCAATGGGGGAGCTCCGATATTGGGGAAAAATATCGTCGCGGCTAGCGACATTGACGAGGCGATTCATGATGGCAGATGAGGCTTTTGGGAAGGTGAGCGACTTGGGAGGCGGGCGCTAAAAATTTTGCAGCCGGCCCCGGCAGATTCACGGCATCACAATGCAAAAGAGGATAAACTTTGTCAAGAGGAGATTTCGGCAGCGTTAGAAGGCGTGCCCGAGCTGAACATACACACGCTTCTGCCGGCCTTCGAACAAGCCAAAGGCCACGCCGAACGGGCCAAGAGGGGTATCCAGCGCGAGAGCGAGGCCGGCGCCATTGCGAATCTTGCGGTAAGAGGTGTCTCGGCGGTCGACCCACACGCCGCCCCAATCATAGCGCAGACTGATATAGGTATCGAGCCAGGGGCGTTTGCGCAGTTGATAGCGATACTCGATGCTGCCCAGCACCAGATGCCGGCCGACAAATTCCTGGTCGCGCAAGCCGTAAATTTCGTGCGGCCCGCCCAGCTTGAATTGTTCATAGAACGGGGTGTTTTCCTCGGCGGTGCCGCCGGTGAGGCGATAATGCAGCGTATGCGGGCCGATCGAATCGAACGATTCCACTTGCGCTTGAAATTTCGAAAACGAGGCGGAGGTGCCGTGGTACGGTTTGAAATATTCATACGAAACGTTGAGAAAGCGGCCGGTGCGCGTGAACAGGAAGCGGTCGCGCGTATCCAAAATCGAGCGCACAGCGATGCTATTGAACCGGCTGGTGCCGACGGGATAGCCGCTGCCGGAGATGCTGCGCAAGCGCACCTCTTCCGTGCGGAACTCCACCGCCAACCCTCCCCACCGGCTCACTTGCTGGCCGAGCGTCGCGCGCATGCCGGCGCGCCGGTCGGCATATTCGCCGAGTGGCATCGCGCGGCCGGGAACATAAGTGACGTTATTGCGCCGTTCGTGATAGAGACTCGTCGATAGCGTCAAATACGTGCGTGCAATGCGATCAGCGCGCCAGGACAAGCGCGCCACTTGATCGCGCTCGCCCAGATTGCCATGTACGAACAGCTTGTTGCCTCCGCCCAAAAGGTTTTCCGTTCCGATTTCGGTGAATACCCGGCTGCCGCGCTCGCTTTCGTGAAATCCACCCAGCCGCACAATCGTGGAAGGTTTTTCTTCCACCTTAATTTTGACCAGGGCGCCGCCGCTGGGAAGGCGAAGCAGGCTGTAGCTGGCTTTTTCAAATATGCCGGTATTATGCAGCCGATCCACGCCCTCACGCGCAATGTTCGAATTAAAAATTTCTCCGGCTTCGAGCGAAAATTCCCGCAACACCACGAACTCCTGTGTCCTGTGCAACCCTTCAATCACAAGATCCACAATCCGGCCTTCATCGACTTCAATCGTCAAGGCGCCGGTGGCTTCCTCAAAGATCACGCTGCGAATCTCCGCCAGCGCGTAACCGTCCTGGCGATATTTCTCCACCACGTTGGTCAAATCTTGCTGGCCGCGTTGATGATTCAGCACGCTGCCGAGCCGTGTTTGCAGGCAATCGAACAGAAGCGCCGCGGAATAAACGGTATTGCCGGTGAATTGCACGCTGCGAATGATGGGATTTTTTTGCGCCTCGAATCGAAGGGTGTCGCGCTGCAAAACGGCGCGCACCTCGCGGTAATCGCCGCCGGCATAAAGGTCATCGACTTCAGCTTGAATTTGCGCCGCGCTGAGCATCCTGGCGGCGCCATTGCTGCCGGCTTGCAATATGAGGCGCGACTCGGCGGCGCCATTGTCGGGCAAGTCCACATGATGCACCGTGAACAGCGCATCGCTGGAGTCATTTGCTTCCTGTTGCGCGTTTGCGCAAAGTTTGCGAATGCGATCCATCTGCGCCAGGGTTTGTTCATAGCCCGCCTGGATCAATGAATCGGGATTGGTAAAATCCAACGAATGGCGCGGATCATTTTTGAATGAAATCAAGACATCTGCTGCTCGCGCTTGCGCGAGATTGTGTTCCTGCTGCATGATCGTCGTGACTTGGTCGGCAAATTCCCACGGCGCGGTGAGGTTGTCTTTCGCGCGAAGATTAGAGGTGGCGTCCACCGCGATGACGATTTCCATTCCCAGGCGGCGCACGACGTCGACCGGAATATTGTTGAGCAAGCCGCCATCGACCAGCAGCAAATCTTGCCGGGGCACGGGCGAGAGCAAAAACGGAATGGCGGCGGAGGCGCACATGGCCTCGGCAAGATCGCCTCTGTCGATGACGATTTCTTTGCCGCTGTAAACGTCAGTTGCCATCGCGCGGAAGGGAATGCGCAAATTATCATAGCTCGAGTTGGCCCAATAATTGGCTTTAAGCGTCAACTCAGTCAACACCGATTGCAATTTTTGGCCCGCGGTCAAAGCGCGCGGCAAAACCGGCTGCCAGCCGCGCAAGCGTAACTGCAAATACGTGCGGTCGCGATCCTGCTTTTGCGAGAGCAGAAGGTCGCGCCGGGAGGGCTCATCCTGCATCAATGTATCCCAGTCAAGCTGCAGCGCGACGTCGCGCAATTGGCGCGCGGAATAGCCGGCTGCGTACAAACCTCCCAAAATGCTGCCCATGCTCGTGCCCACAATCAAATCAATTTGAATGTGGTTTTCTTCAAGCGCCTGCAACACGCCGATGTGTGCCAGGCACCGGCTGCCGCCCCCGCTCAATGCCAGGCCGACGCGGGGATGCGCCAGTTCATAAAATGCCGTGAACGCACGCGGCGGCGTCACCTGTTTGCCCAGGCGCGGCGTGAAAACAGGAATTTCTGAAGCGCGGGAAGAATCCGCCGCAAAGGCTGAGCGGGAAGAGCCGGCGTTTGTAAGCGCTGCCACGTCTTGTTCGAAGCAGATGATCAGTAAAACAAAGGCGAGAACGAAAGCAGCCGGCGGGCGATTCGGAGAGACTGAATTCACTAACATTCCTGCACTCGACACGCGACCAATTGGAATAAAAAAGGGTCACAGCCAAAATGCCATAACCCTTTTTCTTCAGTTGCGGGGCCGACGGGACTTGAACCCGCGGTCTTCGGCTTGACAGGCCGACGTGTTAACCAGGCTACACCACGACCCCGTGCAATTTACAAGCGGCAAATTGCAGACAGCAAAACAAACAAAATGTCTATTCGAGTTCTGCGATGGTCTCTTGCAAAGTGGGCGATAGTGGACTTGAACCACTGACTTCCTGCTTGTAAGGCAGGCGCTCTAACCATCTGAGCTAATCGCCCGGTTCAGCGGGAGGGGCGAATGCGATGGTCGTGATCCGGCCCCGCCGGTGCGGCTAACGCCCATTCGTTTTGGCGCTTTCGGTTAGCGCGCCGCTCTTGTTTTGATAAAGAATGGCTGCCGGAATAATGACGCAATAACCGACAATCAGCAAAATTGGAGCAACCGTCAAAGACATAAAGCTGTTCACCGGCGGCTGCGCCAGGGCAACATATCCCAGAATAATAACCAGCACACCCAGCGCGAACAGCAAGTAATTCGTGCGCGAGAACGTAAGCTGCTCAGGAGCTTTGAGCGCGCTTTTGCGCCCGGTTTTGCGAATTTCTTTTGCTTTGACTTCTTTCATAAAAATGCCTTATTTTTGCGACGCGCAATATAAGAAAGGGTCGGCTCTTTGTCAACGAAAATATCCCGTAAAATACGTGCAACATTTCCGGGTTTGTTCATTCTTTACGTGCAAACGTGCCGGATTATTCCTATTTTCTTATAAATTGACGCGCTCAAATGGATGCTTGTCCAGATTTGTGCGGCCGCACGCCTCTGGAATAGTTCCCCTCCTGTACCCGCTTTCACTGCAAGGAGTTTGCATGAAGAAACGCATGAAGTCGTATGAAATGGTTCCCGATCGGTTCAAAAAGAAATATCTCGAGTTTTACGACGAGCTTTATCATCCCGACCACAGCGTCATCGACATAAAAACAAAAGAGCTGATCGCGCTGGCCGTATCGCTGGCAGCCGGATGTCATGGCTGTTTCAAGGGCCATGTGACCAAAGCGGTGCGCTATGGCGCCACCCGCGAAGAAGTCGGTGAAGCCATCAGCATTGCCGTAGCCATCAACGCCGCTTCCATCGTCGACCGCACCGATATTGCCAATTTTGATTTTGACCTTGTGCAACGCCTGTGGGAACAGCACCAAAACGGCGAAATGGACGCCGACGATGTCAGTTCCCCGCCCAAGCTCTCCTGAAGAGGACGATTAAAATACTTCTCTGTTTTCTCATAAACCGCCAGGATACGCGAATATGCGCTGCTGGGAGGGAATTTCGCGTTTATGCGCGCGTCTTCGCAATTTGAAAAATTTGAAAGCTTCTTGAAAATCTTTCCTGCGAAGAGCGTGAGATGTGAAATATTCCTTCTCACACTCTTCGTCTTCGCTTTTTCCTCCCGACTTTCGCCTTGCTTCTTTTGGCCTTTTCGTATACTTTCCTGGCATGTCCTTGCAATCGTCTTCAACGTTTAATGCGCGTTTTCGCCAAACTCTGATTACGCGCAAGAGCCTCCTCTGCGTCGGCCTCGATCCTGAAATCGAAAAACTGCCGGCCGGCTTGCCGCACACGGCCGAGGGGCTGGTGAAATTTTGCCTGGAGATCATTGCGGCAACGGCAGAATTTGCCGCGGCTTTCAAAGTGAATTTCGCTTTCTTCGAAGCATTGGGGCGCTCCGGTTGGCAAGCGCTGTCAGACGTTGCTGCAGCCTTGCCGGCATCCACGATCAAAATCGCGGATGCGAAACGCGGCGACATTGCCAACAGCGCGCGGCTTTATGCTAAAGCTGTTTTTCAAGAACTGCCCTTCGACGCCCTGACCGTCAATCCTTACCTCGGCGAAGATGCGGCTTTACCGTTCTTGGAGGAGGCTTCGAAAGGCGTATTTTTTCTTTGCCGTACTTCGAATCCCGGCAGCGCAGTGATGCAACACATTCCAACGCAACAGAGCGACGGCGCTACAACGCCGTTGTATTTGCATGTGGCCGGATTGGCGACGCGCTGGAACGTGCATGACAATGCCGGACTCGTGGTGGGCGCTACACACGCGGCAGAGTTGGTAAAAATTCGCGAGCATTGCCCGACCCTGCCTTTTCTCATTCCCGGCGTTGGCGCACAAGGCGGGGATTTCGAAATGGCGGTGCGCGCCGGCGCCACCGCCTCCGGCGATCTTGCCATCATCAATGCCAGCCGCGCGATTATCTTTGCCGATCGCGGTATGAATTTCGCCGAAGCCGCGAGGCGCAGCGCAAAAAAATTGAAAGACGATATGCAATCCCTATTGGCCCGATAAGTTCCGCTGAATTCAAATTGCCTGAGAACCGCGCTTTGAGTCAAAGCCACACCTGAAACGACATGCCCGGAATCATAAATCTCAACCTCAACGGCTCAACCTCCAATCTTGGCGCCGGCTTCGATGCCCTGGGCCTGGCGGTGGAATTGCCGTTGCGCGTGACGTGTCACATCGACGGCAGCAAATCAGGAATCATCTCCGCGCACGGCGAGGGCGCGAACGAAATTGCCATTCGCGAGGACAATCTCATTGCAAAGGCATTTCACCACGCCTGCATGAAAATCAATCGCAAAGCGCCGCGTTTCGCGTTGGAAATTGACAATCGCATTCCTCTCAAGCGCGGCCTGGGCAGCAGCGGCGCCGCGATTGTCGCGGGTTTATTGGCGGCCAACGCTTACTTCGATCATGCTCTCTCCCAACAGCAACTGCTCGATCTCGCCTGCGGGCTGGAGGGTCATCCGGAAAATGCCTCGGCCTCTCTGCTCGGCGGCTTGACGGTCAACGGTATTGAAAACGGGAGGGTGATTTGCGCGCAGTTCGCGCCGCCGCCAAGCTGGGTCGCAGCCTGTTATGTTCCAGACCTGGAAATCGCCACCGAGGAGGCGCGCCGGGTGCTGCCTGCTTCTCTTGCCCGCCATGAAGCCGTGGGTAATTTGCAGAGTGCGGCCATGATGGTTGCCGCTTTCGCGCAGAAGAATCCCGAGTTGCTGCGCTTCGCCACGCGCGATGCGATTCATCAACCTTATCGCAAAAAACTCATTCCGGGGTATGATGACATTACCGGCGCGGCGTTGCACGCCGGCGCTTTTTGCGCATTTATCAGCGGCTCCGGTTCTACGATGCTGGCAATTTGCGAATCTGCGCGCAGTGCTCACATCGTCACGGCGATGCAAGCAGCGGCGCATGCGGGCAACCTCGCTGGCCGGGCGATGATCTTGCCGTTTGCTTCCCGTGCGGCAGAAGTAACAACGTCATAAGGGCTGCAAGCAACAGAATCCCGGCAGCATTGTTTTATCCCATTTGATTGATGCGCCGGCAGCAATAAAAACATATTCACTTGCCAGATTTGTTCAAACGATGAGGAACCAGCTATGATCGCAGATTTCAAAAACACGGTTTATCTCGATTACTCGCAGCCCGCCAATCAGCAAGCGATGCAACAGGCATTGCGCGAGGTGGAAGCGCAAAGCTCGCGCGAATACGCGCTGTTCATCGACGGAAAAGAAGTCAAAACCGGCAAGCTCAAAAAATCAAACAATCCTTGCGAGAAAACGCAAGTGATCGGCGCGTTTCATCAAGCCGGCGTGAAAGAAGTCGATTTGGCGATGGCGGCCGCGTTGCGCGCGTTTGAATCCTGGAAGCATACGGATCCCAAAGAACGCGCCATCGTGATTTTCAAAGCCGCGGAAATCATGCGCCGCCGCCGCCACGAGC
>SZPB01000327.1 GCA_030263535.1 Cytophagia bacterium CHB2 | reverse complement strand
GGCGACTCCGACGATTGGCTGTACGGCGAGCAATCGAACAAAAACAAAATTCTTGCACTCACGCCCGAAGTCGGCAATCAATTTCATCCGGATACATTGGACATCGAACGGCTGATTCACATCAATCGCGGTTCCAATCTTTTTCTGACGTACGCGGTGGGCGAAGAGCCGATCGTGGAACACGCGCCGCTGCCGGAGGTGATGGATCCGCAAGGGGCTTACGAAATTGTCGCGCGCATTTTGCCACCCATCATTCTCACCCAGCCCGTCGCGCTCGCGCCCAACACCTTTCGCGTGCATTACAACACCACAAGCACGCCGCCGTTTGAAATCACGGATATGACAGCGACGGGAAATCCCGAGGAGTATGCCGCGATGATTCCCAACCTCGGCGGCAATCAAACGGTTTATTATTTCATCTCAGCGAGCGATGACAGCGGCCGCACCGGCTACGCGCCGCGCGCTGCCAGTGAAAGCGACTATTTTTCGTTTTATGTGAATCCGGCCACCGGCATCAGCCGCAAACAAAGTCAATTGCCGCAACAATTCGCGCTGCACCAAAACCGGCCTAATCCCGTGCGCCGCGCCACGCAGATTCAGTATGAATTGCCGGAAAACGTTGCGGGCAACTTCACCCTCGCACTGTTTAACGTGCTGGGCCAGCAAGTTCACATGCTCGCGCACGGCCGTCAAACGCCCGGCATTCACACCGCAAATTGGAACGGCAAGGACAGCCGCGGCCGCGATTTGCCCGCCGGAATTTATTTTTACCGTTTGCAAGCCGGCAGTTTTGTGCAAATGAAAAAGCTTCTGCTGTTGCCTTGAAGCTATCACAAATATTGAAATCGCAATATGCGCAACACTTCATCACGGCAAGCTCTTTCACGCCTGCCGTTGGAGGCCGGTATCTGGCTGATTGGCTTGATTGCACTGGCCTGTTTGAATCCTTATGCCGATCAAACTCCGAGTTTGTGCATCTTTCACACTCTGGGATTGCGCTTCTGCCCGGGCTGCGGCTTGGGGCATGCGATCGCGTTTCTGTTTCACGGCGATTTTCAACGCTCGTTCGCCGCGCATCCGCTGGGCATTCCCGCGCTGGTGATTTTGAGCAGCAGAATTCTGTCGTTATTGCTAAATTCATGTAGAGGTATTCGCAGCTTTTCTAAAATTTAACGGAGGAGGATTATGGCCAATGCCATGTATTTATTGCCGGAGCTTGACGGAGAAGAGATGGTTTTTGTGCAGGGTTTAATCAAAGATTGGGATGAACCACAGGCGAAACAATTTGCCACGGTTTATCGCGCGCGGCGGAAGGAACCGCAACTTATTCTGCTGACCACCCTGCTCGGCTTTGTGGTGATCGCCGGTGTGCAACGCTTTATTTTGGGGCAAATCGGCATGGGCTTGCTGTATTTATTCACCGGCGGCCTTTGTCTGATCGGCACGATCATCGATCTGGTGAATTACCGGAAGCTGGCATTCGAATACAATTCGAAAGTTGCGCAACAAGTCAGCGTCATGGTGAGAGGCGCGATGGCGTAAACCTGTTTCGCGAGAATAGTCCGAAAGCTGATCTCGAGACTTTGGGATGAAGCGCTTCGAGCCGTTTGAAAAGCCACGCCCACGAAAATAAAATCCCACAGTTTTGTGGGATTTCATTTTTGTGGGCAAAATCTTTCAGAATTCTATTCTGTATTTGATTCGGTAAGTCACCTAAACTTTGCGATGGCGAAAACAAGTTGTAATGTGATCGTTGACCATTCCCACGGCCTGCATGAACGCATAGCAAATCGTCGAACCGACAAATGAAAAGGCGCGTTTTTTCAAATCTTTGCTCATGGCATCGGACTCGGCCGTCTTTGCCGGAATTTCCTTGAGGCTCTTCCAACGATTTTGCTTCGGCTTGCCGCCGACAAATTGCCAAATGTACCGGTCGAAACTGCCGAATTCTTTTTGCACCTCCAGAAAAGCGCGGGCGTTCTGCACCGTCGCTGCAATTTTCAAGCGATTGCGCACAATACCGGGATCGGCGAGCAATTTGGCAATTTTTGCTTTATCGTATTTTGCAATCTTCCGGGCGTCAAAGCGATTGAACGCTTTGCGATAGTTCTCACGCTTCTTCAAAATGGTGGACCAGCTCAACCCCGCCTGCGCGCCTTCGAGAATCAACATCTCAAATAGCCGGCGATCATCATGAACCGGCACACCCCATTCCTCGTCGTGATAAGCCACATACAGCGGATCATCGCCGCACCATTCGCAGCGTCGTGTCATAATAGTCTCTTCGAAGTTAGTTGCCCATTCCGGGAATTCAATCTTCCGAAATACTGCACACGGAATCGTCTCGCAACTGTCCGGGCCATTTTTCGAGACAACTCCGAACTTACCGTTTAAACCTCATTTCCCGCGTCTCGAGCATTTTGCCGTTGACGATCAACTTGAGATAACGCCGGCCTTCCACGCGCGGTAGGGAATTCTTGTCGACGAAATGAATTTTCTTGCTGATCTTTTTCAATTCGCCGGCTTTTAGTTTGCCCCGCCAAATTTGATACGTGCTTCTGCGCCGCGCCTTGCCTTTGCCCGGCTCATCCAGCAACAACAAAACTACCACGCCGGCCTCTGCCCGGGCCGCATTGTGAATCTCAAGATTGCATGGCAGGAACTGATTGAGCTTGATACGTCGCGGCGTATTGTTTTGCCAGGCGACGTTGAGCGCGGGGTTGGCGCCATAACCCAACAGCTTTAAGGCAGCGGGATGGCCGTCATCGATCAACGTCCGCAAGGCGCGCGCAAGAATCCCATGCCGTTGCTTGGTGGCATGCGGTGTGTTCCATTCCCGCGTCCACGCCAAAACAATGTCAGGATTATCTTTCGAAATATCATTGAGATTGTTGGCCACGGATTTCTGCACATACTCCGAAACATCATCCAACAGAGGTTCAAGAATTTTCTTCAGCGGCAAGGGATCTTCCTTTAATTCGTTGATGTGTGCAAGCATAACGCCGCGGGGACGAAATGCCTCCGTCACCAGGCGCCGCCGCGCCGGGTTTTCATGCTCGATCCAGGACTGCACCAGCGGAAGCACGGTTGCGACGCCGTGCCGAATGATCAGGTTGTGCAGGGCGGTTGCTGAAAGCTCGCGCGGCCAGGCACCTTCCAACACACCGGTGTAAGCAAGCCATTCAAGCTGCCGCGGCACATCATCCGGATAAAGAAGGGCCGGCACAAATGCCGCCACACCGCGAATCTTCTCCACTGCAGATTGCGAGAGCGCCGTTATGAGCGCGGCGCCGTTCCGCGACGCCCCCGACAATTCCACAGCGGCTTGCGCCATCAGACGGACTTGCTCCAGCATGCCGGCGGCAAAGAAATTATTCTTCTCCAATTCAGATTGCAGGCATTGCCATGAGGCCCCGGGAAAATGTTGCGAGAGAGCACTCGCGAGCGCGGCAATGTTGTTGCGCGCCGGCGTTTCCTTTGGTACACCTTCGCCCTTTTTTGGTGCTTTGATTTCCATGCTGCCTGCCGTTCGAACGCTGCGCCCAGGGCTGATTGCTTTGCTCGATTTTGAAAAAAGACGCGAAGGGTTATCCTGGTTTACCGCTGCCGATATTGTTGTCATGTTCAGCCTCGCCAATCGCCGCTTGCAACAACGCCATACTGGCGTGTGCCGTGCGTCCATCCGCATCCTGTTCGAGATCCCACAATGTCATTGAAACGCCAACCACCGGTGCGCTGTTTGCCAGATGCTCAAGTATCGCGCAAAGCGTGCCAAGCTCCGGCCCTCCGCGCACGGGATACTTCATCGCGGGCGCGTCAGCAAAGTCAAGCACATCGACATCCAGGTGAATATAGAGCGGTTGGGTGGCTGAGACAAGTTGAGGAAGGGCCGCCACTTTCGTCACATGCAGCACAGCCGATTGTTGCAGCAATTCACGCTCGCCGGGATCAAGATCGCGCGCATCCACCAGAATGACATCACGCTCCGCGAGCGGCGCCAATGACGCCGCTTGCAGCAACGTTTGGTCGCCTCGCCCGACGATCATTGCCAGCGGCATGCCGCCGATAAACCCGCTGGGCGTGGTTTCCCAAGTGTTGAAATCGCCATGCGCATCAAGCCACACGAGGCGTGGCATGAGGCCGGCGTGTTGCAAGCCCGCCAGCACGCCGATGGTAGCGCAACAATCGCCGACAACGCTGACCGGTCGATGCCCGCTTTTCACCGTGTTCGCAACGATATCGGCCAAATGACGATGCACGATTGACATGCACGCCATTTGACCACCCTCCGGCAACTGCGGCTTATTGATGATCCATTCCGGCGAAGCCAAACGCTCCGCAACGGGAAGCGGCTTTTCAAGAAAGAATGGCGATAAGATGAATTGATTATGCATGTTCTAAGCGATTAGCTTTTCGAACGGTGAATAAAATTCTAACTTTTCTCCAGCGAATAGAAGCAACCCGGCGGATGAAAAGTCCTGTATCAGTTGGGTTGTTTCAATCCGTTGGAAAATCTTTTTGCTGCCCGAAGGCGCAAGTTTTCAGCTTGTCTGAAAAACTTGTTTAGGGCCATAAGGCGTTCAAAGTTAGAATAAAATTCTAAAAGTTTCTCGCAGAATAATTTGCCGGCAGAACGATTCAAAATAATTCTGCCGATAAATCATCCGGCCAGAGTTTTTTTCGGAGAGGCTCGGTGACTTCGGCGCATTTCGGTGGAAAAACTTTATCGCCGATGGTCATCGAGTTTTGCTGAACAGTTGTTTGCTGCTTTGTAGAAGCTTTGATTCGCAGCTTGTCTGCAAATCAGGGAGTCGCTTCACAACCAAAGTGGAAGTATTTTCATCAAAGCAGCGCGTTGGCATCATTGCGGCGCCGGCATGCCGAATTGCGCCCACTCCTCCCGTGACGGGCCATAGACGCCCGGCACCGGCAAACCCGCCTGCCGCATGAGCACCGTCATCTGGCCGCGATGATGCGCCTCGTGACGAATAAGCGAGGCCAGCGTGTAGCCCAACGTCCACTTCTCACCATACATGTCCACTTCCTGCAGAAGCGAAGCATCCGACCAGTTCTTCGCGACTTGTTCAGCTACGGTACGCGCCGAGCGCTCGTACGCCGCCGCGATTTCTGCGGCTGAGGCGGGCACGTTGTCCGGCTCGCCGGGCGCTGGTATCGTCAATCCGGCGAGGGTGAGCATCTCGGCATGAGTAACGATCAAGTGCCACGCAAGAAAGCCCAGCGAACGGCCTTCGGAGGTGACGCGCTGGTTCAGGGAAGCCTCGGTCAGATTCTTGATCATCTTAAGGGTGGCTTCGCTTTCGTACGCCCAATCCTTGTTGAAATCTTCAATTTTGCGATACATACGTTTGCTCCTTTTGCTTCATTCTCTGAGAATTTTCAGTGACGCTGCAATTTAAGCCGGCGGAGTGACAACCCTATGTCAACAGTCTGTTACAAAGCGATTAAATTTGTCAAAAAAAATCGCCCACACGCTCGGCGCGCATGGGCGAAAAAGAGTATCAAATTATTGCGGCGTTATTGCCCGAGAACATAGGCAAACATCAACGGCGCCACGATGCTGGCATCGGACTCCACAATGAACCGCGGGGTTTCCTTGCTGAGCTTGCCCCAGGTGATTTTTTCATTGGGCACCGCGCCGGAATAGGAGCCATAGCTTGTTGTCGAATCCGAAATCTGGCAGAAATACGCCCAGAACGGCACATCTTTCACGCCGAGATCCTGATACAGCATGGGCACGACGCAAATGGGGAAATCTCCCGCAATGCCGCCGCCGATTTGAAAAAATCCCACACCCTTGCCCGCCGCATTTTTCTTGTACCAATCGGCCAGCCAGATCATGCTCTCAATGCCGGACTTCATCACCGCAGGCTGCAGTTGTTTCTTGTAGCAATAAGAAGCAAAAATATTTCCCAACGTCGAATCTTCCCAGCCCGGACAGACAATCGGCAAGTTTTTCGCGGCAGCCGCGAGTATCCAACTATTCTCCGGATTGATTTCGTAATACTGTTCCATCTCGCCGGAACGTAGAATTTTATAAATGTACTCGTGCGGAAAAGAACGCTCGCCGCTATCGTGCGCTTTTTTCCATTGCGCAAAAATATGTTTTTGCACGCGGCGAAACGCCTCATCTTCCGGAATGCAGGTATCCGTCACGCGGTTGTACCCGTTCTCCAGAAGCTGCGTCTCTTCGTCGGCGCTCAGCTCGCGGTAATTCGGTATGCGTTTGTAATGCTTGTGCGCCACCAAGTTCATGAGATCTTCTTCAAGATTCGCGCCGGTGCAGGAAATGATGTGGACCTTGTCGCGCCGGATCATTTCCGCGAGCGAGATGCCCAACTCCGCCGTGCTCATGGCGCCGGCGAGCGTGATCATCATCTTGCCGCCGCCCTCTATATGTGTTTTGTATGCTCGGGCGGCTTCCACCAACGTAGCGGCATTGAAATGCAAAAAATTCCGTTCAATAAATTTTGAAATCGTGCCGTTCATGCGATGCCCTCCTCCAAGGAGCTGCGGTGATAAACAAAGGCTCTTCTTAAAAATCAGCGTTGACTTCTTGCAATGATGCATTGCACGCATGAGCCGTTATCTAATTGCTTAAATGTACTTCCTTACCTCGTGCGATGCAATGAACTTTTTGCAGGAAGGCGTTATTTCGTCCTGGAGTTTTTTTCGCGTGACTTGTACTCATACACTGCTTGCGCAAACCCAACAACCAAATGCAAAAAAATTGCGCGAGGCCATTTAATACCATTCCAATTTTGTAACGAGCTGAACCATGCCTCTCATTTTAATCGCCATTCAAGTATTGTTCTTCGTTCGCCGTGCCGGGCGTTTGAGCGGCGCAATGGTTTTTCGCTGCGCGGAGTCGGCAATCAGCGTCGCCAGCCGCTTCAAGCGCGTTTCTTCTTTCTTGGCGCTGAGCACCCACCAACTCGCGGTACGACGATACCACGGCGGTTGCGCTTGAAAAAACGCCCAGGCTTTTTTGTTGGCGCGCATTTGCTTTTCGTATTTGGACGCGAGTTTTTGCGGCCTGTTCTCGAAGGAGTAGAGTCCGGATTTCTTGGAGTCACGTGCTTGAAAGACGGCAAGTCCTGCCGGATGCATTAGCCCCATCTTGGTAAGCTCCTCGACGCGTTTGAGGTTGATCGCGCTCCACACACTGCGGGGTTTGCGCGGCGTCACGCGAATGGTGTAGCT
>SZPB01000326.1 GCA_030263535.1 Cytophagia bacterium CHB2 | reverse complement strand
TCGTGCGCGCATCGACATCATCGCCATAATGCACCGCGCGCAACAAGCTTTTCGCGATCAACCGCATACCTTGCAGGGCAATACCGTCGCACATGGGATGATAACCCTGGGCAAGATACGCCTCGACGCAATGCGTGAGCGCATCCATGCCGGTGGCGGCGGTGATATGCGGCGGCAATTTGAGCGTTAATTCGGGATCACATAGTGCGACACGCGGCATCAAGTGCGGCGAGAAGATGACGGTTTTGCGCTGAGTCGCCTTCAACGTGATCACCGTGCTGCGCCCCACTTCGCTGCCCGTGCCCGAGGTGGTGGGAATGGCAATGAGCGGCGGCACGATCGGACGCACGAGTTTCCAGCCGTCGAATTTGTCATCGTATTGCGCCATGGGCGGTTGATGTGTCGCCATCAACCCGATGGCTTTGGCAACATCAATCGGCGAGCCGCCCCCCAATGCGATGATGCTGTCACATTTTTCCTGTTGAAAATGCGTCACGCCAGCCCAGACATTTTCCTCTACTGGATTCGAGGTCACGTTGTCGAACAGGCTGAATTCCACGCCGTTTTTCTTGAGCGGCACGGTGACTTGCTTGATGATGCCGCTCGCGACAATGCCTTTGTCCGTAACCACAAGCGGGCGAATGCCACCCAGCTCCGTGAGCACAGCGCCCAGTTGCGCAATCGCGCCCGGGCCGAAGATGATTTTGGTGGGGAATGAGAAGGAGGTGATCATAATGGTTTTGCGGAATACGATTCAGGCCTTAATTTGAAATTTACACGCGTGTGTAAGGATATTGAAATTTGGTTTCATATAATTCGATTCTCCCGAACCAGAACACCATCACATTAAATAATCTCAAAATACCTCTTCAATTCCCAATCCGTCACCGCCTGCTGATACTGCCGCACTTCCCAATCGCGAGTCAAAATGAAATGCTCCACAAACTCCGCGCCGAGAATTTGCGGCGCGATCTTGCTTTGGCGCAAACGCGCCGTCGCTTCTTCCAGCGAGCGCGGCAGCGCGGCAAAAGTGCCTTCTGGCGCCGTGTAAGCGTTTTGTTGCCAGGCCTCCGGCAATTCGAGCTTGTTGGCGATGCCGTACAAGCCGCTCGCTAAACTTGTTGCCATACCGAGATAGGGATTCATGTCCGCACCCGCAAGTCGAAATTCGATGCGGGTGGTTTTGGGATCCCCGGCAATCACGCGAATACTGGTTGTACGATTCTCTCTGCCCCACGAAGCCGAGGTTGGCGCCCAGGTGTTGGGCACCATGCGTTTGTAGGAATTCACGGTTGGCGCGACGAACGCGCACAATTCCGGCATTAGCGCAAGTTGGCCGGCGAGATATTGTTTCATCAGTGGCGACATCGCGCTGGCATCCGTTTCGTCATAAAAAAGATTCTTTTTGTGATCGTGCGCCCACAGGCTTTGGTGCGTATGCCCGCTGCAGCCGGGCAGCGCCTGATTCGGCTTGGCCATGAAGGTCGCAACCAAGTCATGGCGATGCGCAATTTCTTTGATTGCGGTTTTGAATAACGCTGCCTTGTCTGCCGCGCGCACGGCAGAGTCATACCTAATCGCCGCTTCGTAGACGCCCGGGCCGGTTTCGGTGTGAAAGCCTTCCAATTCAATATCAAACGCCTGCAAGCCGTCGATGATGTGATGCGTCAATTCCGCGTGCATCGAGCTGCGCAAATGTGAATAACCGAACATGCCGGGGCTAAGCGGGATCAGATTATGAAATTGTTTTTCATGGAGAGAGTGCGGCGTTTCCTGAAAGAAGAAGAATTCATACTCGACCGAGAACATCGGCTCGTAGCCCAAACTGCGGCAGTGCGCAACGACTTGCTGCAAAACCTGGCGCGGCGATATCGCCAGCGGCTTCCGGTTATGATCGTAGAAATCGCAGATGAAATGCGCCACCCCGGGTTCCCAGGGAATGACGCGGAACGTGGAGAGATCAATTTTGGCGAGCGTGTCAGGATAACCGGTATGCCAACCGGTGTACTTCACGTTATCATACAAAACATCAGCGGCATCCCAGCCGAAAATCACATCACAAAAACCGAAGCCCTTTTCGACCGAGGAAAAAAATTTTTCAAGCGAGATATATTTGCCGCGCAACACGCCATCAATATCAAAGCCGCCGAGTTTGATTTTATTGATGCCGTGCTCGTCCAGCTTCGTCTTGACTTGGTCGAGCGTCATCCGTGCTCTCCGGTTGGTGGAATGACTGAAACGAGAAGGCCGCCCGGGCGGTGAGGATTCCAGGCGGACACCAATTAGCGAGAAATGCCGGCAGGTTATGCTGGCATTTCTCACGCACCAAAATCCTTCGCTTTATGCGCCGGCAATTTTGCGGCCGGACTCCAATTCAATGGTGACGATGCGCCAGGCGGGAAAATCCAATTCGATGCGCGCTTTCGAATACACCGAAATCTCTTCGAGCCGCTCTTCAGCGAGGTTGACGCGCCACGCGTGTGAGATCGGCAAGCCCCACACGAGATGTCCGCGCACACGTTCGGTGGAAGCATTGAACAGGCGAACGATGGTGGTGTTGCGCTGTTCGCAGCGTTTGATGGCGGTGACGGTTAGGGCCGCCGGCTCGCAATGCAACAACGCAAACTGCCCGGAGAGATTGCCGCCGGCGCCGGTGCATTGCTCCTCGAACAGCGGCACACGATACGCTTGCGCCATGTTGGCAAGATTCAGCTTTTCCGCAGCGCCGGCATATGGCATGATGGCATAATGAAACGTGTGAGCGCCGAGGCATTGCGCTTCGGGCGTGGCATAAAACGGCCCGGCATGTTTACGGCGAGTGGCTAAATCGCCGCGCGAAAGCCAGCCCACCGCGCGCAGCAGCGTGATGGCAAGGCCGACGCCGCCTGTGATCTTGCTGGCTTCGTATTCATAAAGCCCGTTAACAAAAATCGCCAACCCGCGGCGCGCCTCTTCCACCGCACAAAAATTTTGCATGGGCATGGTGGGCGAAGGCGCCTGCATCCAATCTTTGGCTGCCGGCATCTTGAGCGGGCGCGGCGCCGTGTAGAACGCCTGGCCCGCCAACGTTTGCTGCACCGAAAGCGGCGCCGGCACATGCACGCGCAAACGATGGTCTTGCGCCAAATTCTCGAATTTTAACTCGACTTCTACCCACGGCGAAACGGCAGTAATCACGAACTTCCACTGCACCGGACAAGGCACGAGCCGGGCGTTGCGGCGTTTGCGCTTTCGATCAAAATTTACCGGCAGGCGCAAGGTACCGGCGATTTCAACTTCGACGGCGAGCGGCGAGCGATGTGTGATCTTCAGCTTGCCGCGTTGGCCACGGCTCCAGAGGCTTTTATCCTTCAACGCCGGCGAGTAATCGTATTCATCGCCAAGATCGGCCGTGTCTTCCAACACGTTGAGGCGGCGGTATTCTTTCTTTGTAGCCTTGTGAAATAAATCGAACGTGCCATCGGCGGCAAATTTCACGCGCATGAATTTATTCTCGACAACGTTGCCACGTACCGTGACGCCTTCTTTCAACCGGGGCGACGCTTGCTGGTGCAGCGCATACACTCGAAAACCGGCGGCCGGCGCCTGCTCGACGAGGTATTCAAGTTCAACCGCCTTCCAGGGCTTTTGCGCGGTGTGAACGTTGAGATTGTGATTAGCAATATCAACATCAAGCTGCGCGCGTTTGGCGGCATAATCCAGCGGGCGGACATCAGAGCTTGCTTGCGAGGAGACGCGCAAAAAAGCCTCCGGCAACGCATAGCCCCGTTGCGCATAAAGTGCGCGCGTTTTGATCACATGCGTCGGCACGGCTTTGCCTTCAGCATCAACCAGCGAAATTTCCTTCAATGAGGTATCCGGCGGAACCAGCAGCACGGAGCGCACGACGCCCGGCCGGGCAAAAGCCAGAGTATTCACCACGACAGCGGAGGCGTGGCGCTCGCGACGGAGGCGGCTCGCGAGAAAATCAAGGCTGGACGCAAGCGCCAAACGCCCGATTTGTTGCGCCTCTTCGAAGCGCGGCAACATATCGCGATGGACTTGATCAATGCTGCAGCCGCAAATGGAATCATGCGGATGATTCTTGAGCAATGTTTTCCAGGCTTGCTGCAAGAATCCCGCGTAATTTTCCGCGCCGGTGAGCTGGCCCAGCAAAACCCCCAGCGGCTCGGCAACGTAGGTGAGCAACGTTTCAATCGCATCGTTTTTCTGTTTGAGATTCACGCGGGAAGAAAGCACGCCGGAGAGTATGAAATGGCGCTTGCCGCTGTGAATTTCACCCAACCAATCCGACAACGAAAGCCCCGCGCGGCGCAAGGTGTGCACGTAGCGCGAGTATGTTGTTTGCTCAACCTGGCTGTCTTGCAACACGTTGTTGGCATAAGCCAAAATCCGCGGCATATCGGCTTGCGGCTCTTGATGATCGCAACCATTATTGATCAAGAGATGCCGCGTGTCATCCGTGCCGGGCTTGGTCAGCGCCCCGAGCGTTTGCGTTTCTTGTTTGAAAAAGTCGACGACGAGATCGAAGCGCGGCGATTCACCGGCATTTTCCTGGGTGGTTTCAAAACCAATTTGGTTGCCATTGCAATAGCTTTTGAATTGGTTGACGGCAAGCACGCGGCTGCCGTCGGGCGCGACCCAGAGAAATTCGGTGCCCAGGTGATCTTGTTCGTCGCCCATGCCGCGCGTGAAGATGAAGTTGTCGATTTGAAAGCCGCGCAAAATTTGTGGCAACTGCGCAACGTGGCCGAAGGAATCCGGGCTGTAACCGACTTTCATCACGCCGCCGAACGGCGCGCCCACGCGCTGGCCCACGATGAGATTACGAATCAACGACTCGCCGCTGACGAGAAATTCATCGGGCAAAACATACCACGGGCCGATTTCGATGCGGCCTGCTTGAATAAGATTGCGTAATCGCTCGCGGTTCTCCGGGCGAATCTCCAAATAATCCTCCAGCACGATCGTCTGCCCGTCGAACACGAAGAAACGAAACTCCGGCGTGCGTTCGAGCAAATCGATCAAGCGATCGGTCAACCGTACCAGACGCAGGCGATATTGCTGAAAACTCGCGTACCACTCGCGATCCCAATGCGTATGCGAAACCACGTGAAACTTGAAACGCACTTTTTTAGCCGCGGTCGGGCTGCCTTTGCGAACTTTGTGAGTATAGGGACTCGTGTAGATCATTTGGTTATCCGGCTAATCATGATTTAGAATGGAGATTAACGATGACAAAATCTTTGTGCGTGCAGCAATGGAGGTGAGCAAGCAGAGGAGAGAACGCTGCGGCAATGCCGCCATAAGCGGCTTTAAACCAGCCCGCGGAGCGCTTCTCTTTCGGCGCGAGTAGCGCGGGCGGCGTGGACAATAGTCGTTGCAAAACATATGTTTTTAGAAACCGAAAACAGGTTTCGGTCATGCTCCCTCCTGCTCTACCAAAACAACTTGGGGCGAAACGCCCGTTGAACTCTTATGCCTGCACCGGCTCTGGCGCCCGCCTCTTCCGGCAGGCGCAGCAGAACAGGTGCAGGAATAAATCATAAGAGTTTCTGCTTTTATTTGATGCCCGCCGGCCCCCGCACCTTCAACGTTTTCACTTCCCACGGCGCGAGCGTAATATTCAGCTTTTGGCCGGAACCGAGCAACGCTTTGCTTTCCCACTCAATCAGATCGACTTCGCTGACGGAAGTCGCGGCAAACGGCAGCGTGATGCTGGCATTCACGGCGCTGCCCGTGCTTTCATAAACACGCACAATCCAGCTTTCATCGTCTTCCGCCTTTTTCAAGGCGGCCAGCACAACGTGCTTAGGCTCGATGCTCACGAAACTGTGCGTCGGCGGCAGCGAACCGGCATGCTGTGCGACGAATCTCGCCACCAGGGGCTGATTGAAATTGTAACCGTGCTGCACCGCTTGCTTCCAATCGCCTTCGTGCGGCACTAACGCGAGATTGAATTGCTGTTCGTCGCGATCGAGCGAAACCGCGCCGCGCAACGCTGAAATGCGCACACGCCCCTCCTTCACATCGACTCCGTTTTTGCCGTCATTCACAACCGTCACGCCGAATTGCTCGTTCGAGAGATCGAGCCATTTTTGCAGGGGGAATTCTTCCCCGCTGGTGGGACGCGCCACGGCGCCGTAAGGTATCTCAAAGTGCGCGCGGTGATCGGGAATATAAAACGGAAACGCCACTTTGAGCATTTTGTTCTGCTCGTCCCACTTAACGTTGTACTGCACTTCAATGCGCGGCAGATTCGCGTACATCACGTAATCCTGCTTGATCACGGAATTCCCGTGTGAGAAAGAGGTGCGCAAGCGCGCGCGCAGCGGGCCGGCTTCGATAATTTCCGCGCGTGCGGACATTTTTAAAACCTCGCGCTGGCCGTCGTAATCCAACTCGAGCGCATTTGCTTCACCGCCGCGTTCGCCGAGCAATTCCAGGCCGCCGGCCGCCGCCATCCATTCGCGATTTTGCCGGCTGTCCACCAAACGCAAAACACCGCCGCTCAGCGAATCCAGGCGAATCGTAAAAAAGCCATTGTTCATTGCCAACGTCGGCAAATCAATGCGGGCGCGAGTCGCAATCTCCGGACTCTGCCTGCGCCATTCGAGCCAGTAGACTTTGTACCCAAGTGAGGGCACGTCTTCCGGTATAAAAAGAAGTTTATAGTGAATGCCCTCGGCAGTGGAATCACGCAAGAGAACCTGCGCCGGAACACGCGCGCCTGCAGCATCACGAAAATAGGGCTGCGGCGGCTCGATTTTCGCCGTGTCCGCGACTGCGGCTTTCTTCGAACGGCTGGCTTTTTTCACCGGCGCTTTGGGCAGTACCGAAGGCGGCAAAGTCACCTCGACTTCGACGACGTCGGTGCGCGGCCAATTCAACGTATTGAAAACGATTACGGCGTTTTCAGAGTTGTTCGCAGACTTGGTATTGATCGCGGTTTCGATCGCCGTCATTGCCTTATCCATCGCGGCTTTGGCGGTTTCAGTCGCTTCACGGTAGGCGCGTAAGGCATCTTCACTGACCCCATCCGTGGAAGCGCCGGCAAACACGCTTTGAGATTGATTGAAAAGAACATTGCGCCATTGCTGCGTGAACTCGGCTTGCGGGTAATTGAAGCCGTATTGCCGCGCAATCAATGCAAACGCTTCAGCGGCAGGCAACGCCATCTCGCTACGGCGATGGCTGCGTTTCAAGCGCGCATGGTTTGTCCACGCG
>SZPB01000325.1 GCA_030263535.1 Cytophagia bacterium CHB2 | reverse complement strand
GCGCCGATTGGTGAGAATTCCGGCTTGCAGCGCGGCAGTTTTCGCATTGCCCATCGCACCGTCGCTTCCGGGCCGGCGGCGCTGTTGTATTATCATCAGGAGAAAACACGGGGCGGCTATGACGGCAAGGAAAAGCCGCTCAAGCACAGCGCGCGCGTGATGCTGGCGCTGGCCACGCAAAGCGCAGACGGGGTGAACAAGGAAATCGCAGCGCTCGATTTCGGCGTGGCCAGCACCGGCCGCCTGGCGCAAACGCCCGACCATTTGGAATTGCCCGTCATTGCGCGGCCCTCGCTCGGCGGCAAGACGATCGATGAATTGCTCAACGACGTCAGCACAGCCGAGCAGGAGGTGCTGGGCTTGCGCACTGACATCATCAATCTCACGGATGACATCGACGTGCTCAACGGTGTGATGGATATTGTGAACGAGGCGATCAGTAACAGCGGTGACCGCCGGGTTACGGATATTCGTTTTGGCGAACGCGCGCGCATCAACGGCAAGATTCAAGATCTGCAAGACAAGCGCGCGGCGCTGGCGCAGGCGCGCAGCCGTGAGCAAAGCCTGCAAAGCGAGCTGACCAACGGCCGGGTTTGGTTGTATGAACACAGCAGTTTTCGCGGTCGGGTGATTTCGTACGGCCGCAACGGCGGGCAATTCGGCGGCGGCTTCGTGGGCTACACCGATTTGCGCGAACGCGGTTTCAATGACATCATTTCTTCGATCAAGATGTCGGAAGCGCTGCAAGTCAAAGTGTATGAACATGCCAATCGCGGCGGCAAATCCAAAACGTTTAGTGCCGATACCAGCTATGTTGGCAACGATTGGAATGACATCATTTCGAGCCTCGACATTCAAATCAATTCGAATTTCAATCAGAAGTTGAATGCTGCCGTGCAAGCGCGCATTGCCGCGGAAAATGCGGTGGCAACGGCAACGCAGGTTTTGCGCGAGGAACGCACGAACCTCGAGGCCACGCGCCAGGATAAAATGCGGCAGCGTCGTGAGAAGGAAGCGCTGCTCACCAGCAAGCAAAGCGATCTGGACAAAATTCGCATTTCGCTCAACGAGGGTGTCGCCGCGCCCATGGCCTTGGTGTTCACTGATCCCCTCGGCTTGAGCCTCACCGGCGGTTTGCTGGAATTCGCGTGGACGAATGAAGCGCCGCTGCTATTCGACAGCGCCACCGGCAAGCTGGCTCTGTATTTCCGCGGCACGGATGATCAGTTCTTCGTCACTTACTACAACACGCTCACCCAGCGGCCGCAATATCGTCTGGTCGATGAGCGCGGCAGCGAGTGTCTGCTGTGCGTCGCGCGTTCCACCGAGCCGGAGATGGATCAACTCAAGATCAACGTTCTCGCCGGCGCCGACGAGGCCACCTGCACGGTGATGCTTACGGGTCCCGCAGATCAAAACGGCAATCAAATCATCGAAACGTGGCGGCATGTGCCGCGCCATCCCGAGCGCTTCGCGAAAGTGCTGAACGGTTTGGCGAATGAACGCGCCTATCTCGGCGCGGGCGCGATTGTGGTGCATGAAGGCCGCATCGAAGCCGTCAAGATTGCCGCGGGCAGCCGCCGCGCGTTGGAAAAAGGCATGACGTTGCGCGCCGGCGATTTGCGCCTGACGGTGCTCGAAGAGGCGGCCAAAGGCGCGACGACGATCTCCGTGCAAAGCCCCGCCACCAGCGCGCCGAGCGAAGAAGTGCCCGTCTTTTTCATTGAATACGACTACAGCCAACACGCCGGCACGAACAAGATTCCCAGCGATTTGAGCAACGGCTCGTTGCTGATTTTGTCGAGCGCGTTGAGCGCCGCCGGCGAGGTACAGCTCGATCAAGAGCTGGCGAGCGGCAACACGATTTCATGCTTGTGGACCGCGGCAGCGCCCGGCCACACGCTGGCGTTTGACGGCGCGAAAAGTTATGCACATCTGGATTCAACCGATCAAGCCGATTTGAAAAAGTTCGCAGCCGACGGCGATGTCACGCTCGAAGCCTGGGTGCGGCCGCAGGTGATCGAAAATCGCGGCCAGATCATTCAACATCGCTCGGCGAGTTCGCGCTACAGTCTCGGTTTGGAGCGCCGTGAATTGCGATCGGCGCTGGCATTCGACGGCAGCGATGACTTTATCAGCATCGAAGACGGCGTGAGCTTGGGGCCGGTGTTTACCCAAGAAGCCTGGCTGTTTGCCGCGCCGGAAGATGACAACTATCACGGTTTCCTCGGCGGCCAGCCGCCGCAGGGAAATGCCTGGCGGCCGCCTTCTATTTGGATTTATCAGAAAACCAAAATCCATGCGGGATTCGGCGACGGCAATCAATGGAATTCGTTCATCACCGATGCCGCGGTGCTGACGCTCAACACCTGGAATCACGTGGCGGTGAGCTTCGACGGCGAATGGTATCGCGTTTATGTGAACGGCATTTTGAAATATTCCACCGAGGCGTTGAAGGGCAAAACGCCGGTGGGCACGCCGGTGACCACCATCGGGCGGGTGGATAATTTTTTCCCCGGCCGTCTCGACGACGTGCGCCTGTGGAAACGCGCGCGCACCGAGGCCGAGATTCGCGCCGACATGAGCCGCCAGCTCGGCGGCAATGAAACCGATCTCGTCGGCTACTGGCATTTTGAAGCGGGTTATGCGCGCGATTATTCACGCCACAATCACGAAAGCACGAAGAACGGCAATCCGCAGCTTGCGGTTTCGCCGCTGCCGGGCTACGTGGCGTTTGCCGGCGCCGGCAATTTGTTCGTGCAAGCAAAAGAGCCGTTTGCCGCGGGCAGTTGGACGCATCTCGCCGCGGCCTACAATCAATCCTACGCCCTCGAGTTCGACGGCTCTTCTTATCTCGATTGCGGTACAGACAGCACACTCAATATCGCGGGGGACATGACGATTGAAGTATTTCTGCAAGCGGCGAATCAAAATCCTCTGGGCATTCTCAGCAAGGGCAAAATTGACGACGGCACGGAAGACCATTCGCCCTGCACGCTTTACGCCGATGACAGCAACCGCATCGTGTTTGCTTTTGAAGATGTGGAAAATGGCAACCATGTCTTTACCTCGGAGGCCAATGCGTTCCGGCGCGGCTATTTCACACGCCTCGCGGTGACGCGCAAGCAGCAAGTGGTGACCACCGAGCAGCGCGACGGCAGCGGCAATCTCACCGGCACGACGGTCGAGCAGTGGCACGATATCAAATTTTACAAAAAGAACGAGGCCGGCACGATGGTGGCGTGCGGCGCCGGAAAGTATGAGGGCCCGGAGATTGGCAGCAGCAACAGCCCGTTCGCAATCGGTCGCGCCTTCCTGCCGGGTTTCATCGAAGGCCGCTTTAAAGGCGTGATCAGCGAAGTGCGCATTTGGAACGTGGCACGCGAGCCGGAAAATCTCGGGGTGGACCTCAAAGGTAACGAGAAGGGTTTGGTCTCGTGGTGGCGCTTCGAAGAGAATCAGGGCAACATCGGCTTTGATTCCAAAAGCAGCAATCATGCGCGTTTCAAGGGCAACATCGAGTGGATCAAAAATCCTGAATTCAATGCCTCGCGCTTGACGCTGTATCGCAACGGCGAAACCGTGGCCACGGAATTCAAGAATGCGAGCAGCTTTCCGGTGGCTAAAGATCAATTCACGCTGGGCGCGCTCGGCAACAACACGGTACAGAATTTCTTTCAGGGCGAGATGGAGGAAGTGCGCATCTGGCGCATGCCGCGCACGCAGGAACAAGTGCAGGATAATCTCTTCACGCGCCTGCTCGGCGAGAAGGAAGAGTTGATCGCGTATTACACATTTGATGCAGAAAAGCCCGGCCAACTCACGGATCATTCGTTTCGCGGCAATGATCTGACTTTGCGCGACACGCTGTATGTATTTTCCACCGCGCCCATCAACGAAGATGCGCCGCAAGTGCGCAGCGCGCTGGCGGGATTGCGCACGCCCTTCAACGGCATTTTGCAGAGCCGGCCCGCGGTGCAGGAATACGGCGATTTGCAATACGACGTCGAAGGCAATCTCATCGGCGTGCTCAAACGCTGCTATGCGCTGGTGCGCAACGGGCAATGGCATTTGCTCACCGGCTTCAAAGTCGGCAATCTGGTGACGGAGTGGATCGGCCAGGTGCAATTCGATCCCGAAATGATCGGCTTCATCGAAGGCCCGCCGCCGGTGCCGAGTGAGAATCTCACCTTCTTCGATTATGTGTTGAAAGAGTTCACCGATTACGACGGCGCCACCGCGATCGAGATTACCGATGCGCAGAAAACCACCTTCACGTATTCCGCCGAGCGCGACCGCGGCTTCGACATGAATGTCGAATTGGCCGCGGAATTCGGCGGCGGCACGCAGGAGTTTGTGAGCACGCCGGTGGCCCTGGCATTTCCCCTCGTGCTCACCGAAGTCGTGGAGGCAGACATCACCGGCGGCATCAAGGCCACGTTCGAGCACAGCCTGGGCTGGCTGCAAGACGCCAGCATCGGCCGCGGCAAAACCACGACAAAAACCAGCAAACTCGAATTGCGCGGCATCGTGGAAAACATCAACAACATTCGATATCCCTATCCCAAAGTGGGGCGGCGTTACGTGCCGGACAACGTCGGCTTCGCGCTGGTGCAATCCGAAACCGCGGACGTGTTCGCGCTGCGGCTGGCGCACAACAACGCGCTGGTCTCGTATCAAATGCGGCCCAATCCCGACATTCCCAAGGATTGGAACATCATTTCATTTCCCATCAATCCGCATTACACCAAACAGGGCACGCTCGACGGCAAAGTCGGTTTCGATCCTGACGTCGACTATCCCAACGCGCTCACCTACAGTCCCGACAGCAGCTACTTCAAACCGATCGAGGCGTATGCGTTGAAGAATCGCATTCAACGCGAAGAGGAAGCGTTGCGCGCATTTTATGAGCAATGGGACGCGGGCGCGAAAGGCCGGCGGCAAGACGCGGTGCATTTTTCGAGCAAGGATTTGGCGGAGGGCAAAATCCTCAACAATCTGCCCAAAATCGAAAAACGCAATCTCGTCAACACCTATGTGTGGACCTCGGACGGCGGCATGTTTGCCGAGACGCAGGAAACCTTCGATGTTTTGCAGGAGACCATGGGAGGCTCGTATTCTTTCAAAGGCCAGGCCGGCGGCCGCTTGTCGATAGAAACGACGATCTTCAAAGTCGCGGCCAAGTTCGAAGTGCAGGCGATGTTCGGCGGGCACATCAATCTCACCGTGACCAAGAGTGAAGAATCGGAAAACACCTTCGGCGTGAATGCCGAGTTGAGCGGGGTGGAGCGCAACATTTATTTCCGCACGCCCGAGGGCGAGATCGTGATGGACAACAGCGATCCCAACAATCCCAAACCGAAAAAATGGCCGGGCAAAGTCAATGCCTATCGTTTCATGACGTTCTATCTCGAGCCTAAGCCCGAGAATTTCGATGCGTTTTTCAACAAAGTGGTTGATCCGATCTGGATCGCGCAAAGCGATGACCCGAACGCCGCGGCGCTGCGCGAGGCGCAACAATCCGGCAAGAAACCGCCGTGCTGGCGCGTCATGCACCGCGTCACGTTTGTGAGCCGCATCCTGCCGGATTTCAGCGATCCGACCGCGCCGCCGCTGGAAAGCGCGCTCAAGGCGCTCGACATCGAGAGCAATTATGAACTGATCAAGCTGCTCGAACCGTTCGTGGCGAACAAACTCACCAACTTCGCGGAGTTTTCGCGCGCGATTCGCGACACCATCAAAACGTATCATCCCGAGCTGCAGCCGCATACCGAGGCCATCATTCAATACATGAGTTTGTATTTCGGCATCACAGAAGACACACCATTGCTCGGCAGCGGCGAGGGCGATTTTGTCAACGAAGGCGCGCCGCTGCTGCCGGAAGTCGATGCCGGCCCCGACAATCCGCAGACGATTGCGATCAACAGCGCGCTCGAGTTGCAAGGGACGTTGATCAACAGCCAGCAGCCGCTGGAGAATTTGTTGATCGCGTGGAGCGTGGTGAGCGGGCCCGCCAACGTCACGTTCGACGATGCCGGCAGCCTGGCGACGAAAGCGCATTTCACCAGCCGCGGCAAATATGTGCTGCGCCTCACGATGAATGACGGCCTGTTTGCCGCGAGCGACGATCTCATCGTCATCGTCAACAGCGAGCCGCAGGTTTTTGCGGGCGCTGATAAAATGATTCGCTTGCGCGACGTTCCGACATTGCAAGGCGCGCTGCTGGATTCCGGGCTGGGCGATGAAACGAGCGGCTCACTTGCTTACTCGTGGTCGATGGAAAGCGGTCCGGGCGAGGTGATGTTTGCCAATCCCAATGCTTTGGAAACCGCGGCGACGTTCACGAAAAGCGGACCGTATTTGCTGCGCCTCACCGTAGACAACGGCTTCTTCACGGCGAGCGATGATATCGTAATTTCCGTTGCCGGCCGCGTGACGCAAGGCTTGCAAACACTGCACGTGTTCAAAGAAGGCAGCGGCGAATCGGTACGCGACATTGCCGCGCTCGATCCGGCATTGCCGTTTGCGCTTCCCGCCAGCGGCGCGACCTGGGTGGAAGGCGGCCTCGCGCTGACAGAGCCAACGATTCTGGAAACTGCGCAATCGCCAACGCGCTTGTTCAACGCGTTGCGATCTTCGCATGAATTGACACTCGAAACCTGGATCAAACCCGCGGTGGAAGATCAGGCGGGATTGGCGCGCATCGTCACGTTCTCGGGCGGTCCGGCGATTCGCAATTTTACGCTGGGACAACGCGGCAAACAATTCTATGCCGCGGTGCGCACCGACACCACCAATCAAAACGCCAGCGACAAGGCGCTTGCCGGCGGTGCGGTGACGCCGGATGCTCTCATGCACGTCGTGATCACGCGCACCGCTTCCGGCGTGTTGCGTTTGTTCGTGAATGGTGTGGAAGTCGCGCAACGCAGCCTGCCGGGCACGTTTTCGAATTGGGTCAGCACGCACCGCCTGGCGTTGGGTAATGAAGTCGGTGAAAACGCGGGAACTGATCGCGCCTGGTCCGGCGAATATCATCTCGTCGCGATTTATGATCGCGCTCTCAGCGCCGAAGAGGTGCAGCAGAATTTCGAATTCGGCGCGGATACGAATTTGCCGCCGATTGTGTTTGCCGGCGGCGATCAAACGCTCGAGTTGCCCAATGCCGCGATGTTGCAAGGCTTTTTGTTGGATGATCGATTGGCGCCGGAGCAAATCAATGTGAAGTGGACGCAGGTGAGCGGAGTGACAA
>SZPB01000324.1 GCA_030263535.1 Cytophagia bacterium CHB2 | reverse complement strand
ATTTTATCTATGCCGAACGTGATGATTGCCTCGGTTCGCCGCCGCCGCACGCGCGTGCGTCACCGCTCCGTTTTTGCAATGGTTGGACATACGCCCTTGCTGAATCTCTCGGACTATTCGATGCGCCGCGGCGTCAGAATCTTTGCCAAAGCCGAATGGCAAAATCCCGGACGTTCGATCAAAGATCGCGCAGCCAGCCGGATCTTCCGCGCGGCGTGGCATGCCGGCCAGCTCACCCGCGATAAAATTTTGCTGGACTCAACTTCCGGCAACACGGGTGTGGCTTATGCGATGCTCGGCGCCGCGTTAGGTGTGCGCGTGCGTCTTGTTGTGCCGGAGAATGTCAGCGCATATCAAAAAAACTTGTTGCAGGCTTATGGCGCCGAAGTGATTTGGACGAGCGCGAGCGAAGGCTCGGACGGCGCGATTCGCCAGGTGCGCGCCATGTATGAAGAAGCGCCGGCGCGTTACTTTTATGCCAACCAATACAACAATCCTGAAAATTGGCGCGCGCATTATCACACCACGGCGCGCGAAATTTGGCAACAAACCTCCGGCCGGCTAACGCATTTCGTTGCGGGTTTGGGCACGAGCGGCACGTTCATCGGAACCGGCAAACGCTTGCTCGCTTTCAATGCCGGCATTCGTTTGATCTCCATGCAACCGGATTCGCCGCTGCACGGTTTGGAAGGCCTCAAGCATATGCCGACGGCGATCGTGCCGGAGATTTACGATCCCCAACTTGCCGATGAAAACATCGGCGTAGCAACCGAGGCCGCTTTCGAGTTGGTGCGAGACACGGCGCGGCGCAAAGGTTTTTTGATCGGCTTATCGAGCGGCGCAGCGCTGGAAGCGGCGCGCCAGATCACGACGCGGATCGAAAACGGCATTGTGGTCACGGTTTTTCCGGACGGCGGCCACCGCTATCTGGAGGAGAGGTTCTGGCATGAACGCTGATCGCGCGTGGCTTTCCGCAGAGCATCTTGATGCGATAATGCAGGAAGCGGAGGCGGCTTTTCCGGCGGAATGTTGCGGCTTGCTCTTGGGAATGCGAGGTGAAGCCGGCTGGCATATTGCCACACCGCGTGCGCTGCGCAACGCCAGCGCGAATCCGAATCAAGGCTTCGAATTTGACCCGCGCGAACAATTGCGCGTTTATCGCGAAGCCGATAACTTCGGCTGGGAAATCGTGGGGCATTATCATTCGCATCCCAATGCCCGCCAAGGCCCGTCGCCGACGGATTTGAAGTTGGCGCGTGATCGCGGCGATCGCGGACTGTGGTTGATTTTGGCCGTATCCGCCGGCAAATTTATTGATGCCAGCCTGTGGCAATTGCGCGGCGAGCCGGGCGAGTTCTGCCGCGTGCGGTTGGATATCGCCAAACACGATCTGGCGCGGCAATAACCGCTTTGTGCACGAAACACTTTCAGAACTTTATTGCAGCTTTGCGCGCCTTCTGGCGCAATGTATTTGAATGATGCTTTTTAGTTGTTGCAAAAATCTCTACAGAATCATATCAATTGAGGAAAATAATCATGGCATATGTCATCATCCCTTCCGCTTTACGCGCGTTCACACAGCAGCAAGCGCGCGTGGAAATTCCAGGCAGCACGGTGGGAGAAGTTTTCACCCAGCTCACGGCGCGTTTTCCGGAGTTGCAGCGCCATCTGCTCAACGAACAAGGCCAGCTTCGAAAATTTGTCAATGTGTTTGTCGGCGATGAAGAAATTCGCCACTTGCAAAACGAGGCCACGCCGGTGCGCGAGAATGCCGAGATAAGCATCGTGCCTTCGGTGGCCGGCGGCTGAGCGCGCGGCAACAGCGTACTGGCAAAATGTTGAATTCATAATAACGAACACAACCACCAAATGAATTGAGCAATTATGCACAACTCTCAGGCCGTAACTCTTAGCGCGGAAGAAATTCAGCGCTACAGTCGCCATTTGATTTTGCCGGAAGTTGCCATGTCCGGGCAAAAAAAATTAAAAGCCGCCAGTGTTTTGTTGATTGGCACCGGCGGGTTGGGCTCGCCGCTGGCGATGTATCTGGCTGCCGCAGGCGTCGGGCGCTTGGGCCTGGTTGATTTCGACGTCGTCGATTCGTCCAATTTGCAGCGGCAGGTTATACATTCGACGCAGAATGTCGGTAAATCAAAATTGGCCAGCGCAAAAAATTTTATTGCCGGCATCAATCCGAACGTTCACGTGGAAACGCATGAAACCCGCTTCAGCGCGGACAATGCGCTGGCCATTGCCAAAGATTATGATCTCGTGATCGACGGCACGGACAATTTCCCCACCCGCTATTTGGTGAATGATGTTTGTGTGTTGCTGAAAAAGCCCAATGTTTACGGCAGCATTTTCCGCTTCGAAGGCCAGGCCAGCGTGTTTTGGGCGGAACAGGGGCCGTGCTATCGCTGCTTGTACCCCGAGCCCCCGCCGCCCGGACTCGTGCCAAGCTGCGCGGAAGGCGGCGTGCTGGGCGTGCTGCCGGGCATTATCGGAACCATTCAAGCGAATGAAGCGATCAAGCTCATTCTCGGCGCAGGCGAGCCGCTGATTGGCAGGCTTTTGCTTTTTGATGCGCTGGCCATGCACTTTCGCGAAATGAAATTGCGCAAAGACCCGCATTGCCCCATTTGCGGTCCGCATCCCACCATCACCGAGTTGATCGACTACGAACAATTTTGCGGCATGCCGGTGGTCGAAGATGATGGCCGGGACGGCAAGATCGTCAATAGCTTTGACATCTCGGCAACCGAGCTGGCCCGGAAATTGAAAAGCGAGCCGATTTATTTGCTCGATGTGCGTGAAGCTTATGAGTACGAAATTTGCGCGATTCCGGGAGCAACGTTGATCCCGCTGCCGCAACTGCCGGAACGCCTTGCGGAAATCAACGGGGCGCAGCCGATTGTGGCCTATTGCCGCACCGGCAAGCGCAGCGCCAAGGCGGTCACGCTGCTGCAACAAGCAGGATATGCTTCAGCAAAAAATCTTGCCGGCGGCATTCATGCCTGGGCTGATGATGTGGATCCGTCGCTGCCAAAATACTGATTGTTTACTTGCTGTTCCGCTACCCAAGGATCGTCATTTAGAAAACTTTCTCATTTTCTTTAAACCGCTAATCAACGCGAATGGCCGCTAATGCTTTTTAATTCGCGATGAGTCGCGTCTATTCGCGGTTGGAGATTGGGAACGTTCTTTAGACGTCGATCGGCGCTCGCAACAACCGGCCTCGACAATCTCGGAACTCTTTGCGATTCATGCCAGACTGGCAACTAAAAATCCTCAAATCCATTTTGCGCCTGCGGCGCTTTCTGGCCTTGCGACCCAACGCCACGATCGCGCAGCAGCGCGAGGCGTTTGAAGAATTTGCCAAGCGCTTTACGGTTGGCCGCGAAGTTGTTTGCCAGCCGGTTTCGGCAGGCGGCGTGCCGGCCGAATGGATTGTCTCCCCGGAAACGATGGACGCACGCGTCATTTTGTATTTGCACGGCGGCGGCTACAATCTGGGATCATTGCACACTCATCGCGCGCTCGCAGCGCGCATTGGCCGCGCCTGCCGGGCGCGGGTGTTGACGATTGCCTATCGCCTTGCGCCGGAGCATTTGTTTCCGGCGGCATTGGAAGACGCAGTGAGAGTCTACTGCTGGTTCTTGGCGGAGGGTGTGCAGCCGGATCAACTCGCGCTTGCCGGCGACTCTGCCGGCGGCGGGCTGGCGATTGCGACGCTCGTTTCATTGCGCTATCACGGAGAGCCGATGCCCGCAGCCGCTGTTTGCCTGTCACCCTGGGTCGATCTCGAATTGACCGGACACTCACTCACGGCCAACGCCGCGGCTGACCCGGTATTGACTCGCGCAGCATTACGTGCGTGGGCAAAAAATTATTTGGGCGGAAAAGATCCGCGTGCGCCTTTCGCTTCCCCACTATATGCGGATTTGCACGGGTTGCCGCCGCTATTGCTGCAAGTCGGGTCGGAAGAGATTCTATACGATGATGCTGTGCGGCTGGCTGAGCGCGCGTTGGCGGCGGGTGTGAAGGTCGAGCTGGAGGTGAGCAAGAACGTGTTTCATGGTTGGCATCTCTTCGCCTCAAAATTGCCGGAAGCACAACAGGCCATCTCACGCCTTGCGAAATTTATCGAGGGACATTGGGCGGCATGAGCCAGCGCTGGTAGCGACAATAGCGCTGGGCAACATCTTAAAAATCCTACCGCAATAATTCTCGTCAATCGCCAACCAAAACCTGCGCCAGTTTTCAGACAAATTGCAAATCACAGTTCCTCGAGCAGCGTTGTGAACCTCGCCCACAAAATTGAAATCCCACAAAAAAGCAAAAGCCTTTTCAGTGGGATTTCGTTTCCATGGGCGAGACACTTTCAGAATTTTATTCGACCTTTGAGAAGTTAATCACCTAAACCAGCTTTGTGACAATGCGCTCGCGATTCAGCGTGCGCACAAGCCAGCGATAGACAAACACATCGATGACGTAAATCACCGCGCCTGCAATCAAGTTTACCGGCACGGTGAGATAGAGCACACCCTTCACTTGTGAAATCATCACGCCGATAATGGGCAGCAGCAACAGCGCAGAGATTTGCTGCGCCTCCCACACGCCGGCCGCCCGCTGGGAAACGGCAACCACCATCGCCAATGAAAGAAAGCTCAGGCCGGGTGTGAGCCAGAAAATCAACGTCACCCAGTTCGCCGTGGGAAAGATCAAGCGGCCGAAAAACGGGTAAGCGAACGCATTGACCAGGACTCCGTAAACCACAAAAGATAGCCATGCGATCAGGACGGCGGGAACAACACAAACCGCAACCTTGCCCAACACCAGTTCTTTGTCCGTGACCGGCGTGTAGAGCAAGCCTTCGATGGTTTTGCGTTCCTTCTCTCCGGCGAAGCTGCTGGCCGCGATGATGCTGGCATTCATCACCGGAATCAGTAAAAAAAACGGCGCGAGAATGAAGATGAGCATCATGTAGATGACCGCCTGTTGTTCGTTCAAATCCGGCGGCAGTCCGATTTTTGACATATTTTTCAGCATCTCGGCGGTGCGCGGGTCAGCCGCTGCCTGCGTGGCGGCGAACACAAGAATCACCGGCAGCACCACCACGAAGATTACCGGCAAAATCAACATGGGCAGCATGGCCTGCTTGCTCTGGCGCAGTTCCTTCCAATCTTTCATAAAGATGATTTTAATCCGGCGAATGTCCATGATTCTCCCGCGGCATGAGGGCAAAATAAATATCCTTCAATGACGGCCGCTCTTCCTGGACGGCCAAAATCTCTGCGCCGGCTTGCACCAATAGCTTGACAATGTTGGCAATCTCCGTTTCGTTTTTGAGCGCGACGTTGAGGCTGTGATCTTGTTCATCAACGTGCGCCGCGTAGCCTTGCCGGTTGAGTGCAGCAAGAATCTCCGTGTGCAGGTGAAGCAAGCGGATGCGAAACGACAACTCCGGCCAAAGCTGCGCGCGCAAAGCTGAGATCGTTCCGCTCGCCAGCATGCGGCCGCGATGGATGATCGCGATAGCTTCGCACAGAAACTCGACTTCTTCGAGGCGATGCGAGCACAGGAATACCGTGCGCTTTTTGTCAGCAATGAATTTGCGCAAATAAAGCAAAAGATCTTCCGACGCTTCGGGATCGAGGCCGGCGGTCGGCTCATCGAGAAACAAAATTTCAGGATCATGTATCAACGCGCGCGCGATGGCCAGCTTCTGTTTCATGCCCTTGCTGAAACCGCCCACCAGCGTGTCACGCCTGTCCGTCAGCTCGAACATCTCAAGCAAGGTTGCAATGCGCGCGGCAAGCCGGCTTCCTGCCAAGCCGTAAAGCATGCCCCAGACTTCCAAGTTATCGTGCGCCGAAAGTTTATCATAAAGATTGGTATCGGTTTGCACGCCGCAACGCGCGCGAATCTGGTCGCTTTCTGTCGCGATATTATGGCCGAGCACAAACGCCTCGCCGGCGCTGGGTTGCAATAAGCCGTTCAACAGGCGCACGGCCGTGGTTTTGCCCGCGCCGTTGGGACCGAGAAAACCGAACACCGTTCCCGGCGCAACAGCAATGCTTACCTGATCAAGGGCCAGGAGTTCGCCAAAGCGTTTCGTCAAATTCGAGGTCGTGATGATCGCATGCATAACGAAATTTTCATTGGTTGCCAGCCTTTTTTCGGTTACTCTTCATCACTAAAAATACTATAGGTCAACTCAAAGGCTCACAACCAGGCGGCTCACTTGATCAATGCCTCGCGCGCCGCGACTACGCGCGCATGCGCTGCTTCAACCGAGTCTGCCAGCGCGGTGAGGTGGCCCATCTTGCGGCCGATGCGCGCACCCAACTTGCCATAGAGATGAAGCTTTACTTCAGGAAACGCCGCAACCGCCGGCCAGTTCGGCTCGCCATTTTCCCACAATTCGCCGAGCAAATTCGCCATGGCTGCCGGGCGTAACTGCTGCGTAGAACCCAGCGGCAAGCCGCACACCGCGCGCAATTGCTGCTCAAATTGACTGGTGACGCACGCTTCAATCGTCAAATGGCCAGAGTTATGCGGGCGCGGGGCGAGCTCGTTTACCAAAAGCTTGTCGTCCTTCGTCACAAAAAATTCCACACACAAAACTCCCACCACTTTGAGCTTCTCCAAAATGCCGTGCGCGATCTCAACCGCGTCTTTCGCCACTCTGGGTGACACCCGGCCGGGCGCGAGCGTGATATCGAGAATATGATGGCGATGCGAATTCTCCATGACGCCATAGTGCACAAATGTGCCGTCAAGGCCGCGCGCCGCCACCACTGAAACTTCCTTGCTGAAATCCGCAAACGCTTCCAGCACACCCTCCTTTTCTTCCAAAAAATCAAACGACTCGCTCGCGTCTTCCATCGAATTGATTTTGGATTGGCCCTTGCCGTCATAACCAAAGCTGGCGGTTTTAAGCACCGCGGGAAAACCAATTTTGTGCAAAGCCGTCTGCAAATCTGACAAAGACTTGACCGGCTGAAACGGCGCCACCGGAAAACCGGCGTTGGCCAGAAATATTTTTTCGCGCAAGCGATTTTGTGTAATGTGCAGCACTTCCGCGCTGGGATGCACCGGCACATACGCCGCAGCAACCGCGGCAGCGGCGGCGGAAATATTCTCGAATTCAAACGTCACCACGCTGACATCACGCACGAAATCCCGTACCGCATCGAGATCATCGTACGGCGCAACGATTTCGCGGTCCGCGATTTGGCCCGTGGGCGAATCC
>SZPB01000323.1 GCA_030263535.1 Cytophagia bacterium CHB2 | reverse complement strand
TGCAAACGTCGGGCGTACACCGATATTCATCATGCCGCCGAATTTTTCTCCGGACAATTCTGCGATGACGGCATAAACACCGTTTGCCGGAATCAGCTTGTCGGGGTTCAGCGGCTGCAAATTCGCAGTCGGAAAGCCGATGTGTTTGCCGCGGCCCTCGCCCGCCACGACTTTGCAAGCGAGTTGATAGCTGCTTGCCAGCCAGTCGTTTGCCTGTGCCATTTCGCCGCGCAGCAGCGCCTGGCGAATCTGTGTGCTGCTGACAACCGTATCGCCGGTTTGATACGGCGGCAATTCCCGCACGGCAAATCCTAGTTCCCGCCCGAGAGCCGTCAACGTGGCGACGTCGCCTTCACGGTTCTTGCCGAAGCCGTGATCGTGGCCAATGACGATCGCCTGCATTCCAATTTTATGATAGAGAATATCGCGTACGAATGTCGCGGACGGTGTCTGTGAAAATTCCAGCGTGAACGGAATCACCACCACGCGATCAATGCCAATCTCACGCAGCAACGCGACTTTTTCTTCGGCGCTGGTTAAAATTTGCAGCGGCGGCTGGCCGCTTTTTTTTAGCACAAGCTGCGGATGCGGCTCAAACGTAACCACGGTTGTGCTGCCAGCTCTTGCCCGCGCTTCTTCTTGCAAGGCCGCCAGAATGAGTCGATGTCCGCGGTGCAGGCCGTCGAACGATCCCACAGTCACCACGCTGCCGGCCTCCCGCTTCACCTGCTCGATGCCAAAGCATTCCACTGTTGGCATATTCAATCCGTCAATCGTTTGATGAAGTCCTCAACTGTCAAGCTTTGAGCAAGCGTATACGGTCCGATGCGCGTGCGCTGCAGGGTTTTGAGAAATGCGCCGCAACCGAGATCGTTTCCAATATCGCGCGCGAGACTGCGCACGTAAGTGCCGCGCGAGCAGGCCAGCCGGATTGTCACTTCTGGAAGCTGCACGGCAATGATATCAAGAAAATGAACAGTCACCGGCCGCGGTTCAAGCACCAGGCTTTTGCCGGCGCGCGCCAGCTTATACAGCCGCTGACCGCCTTGTTTCAAAGCGGAAAACGCCGGCGGCTGCTGCATGAGGGCTCCACGGTAACGCGCTATCACCTCTTCAAGCTGTTGCCGCGAAAACTCCGGCACCGGCCTGGTTGCGACAATCTTACCCGCAACGTCATGAGTATCCGTTTCCGCGCCGAGTTCGAGTACGCCCTCATATTCCTTGTCAAGCGTCATCAATTGCTCGACTTGTTTGGTGGCGCTGGCAAAACAAATCAACAAAACACCGGTGGCAAAGGGATCCAGGGTGCCGGCGTGCCCGACTTTTTTAATGCGCGTAGCGTAGCGCAGTTTATTCACCACATCAAACGAAGTCCAGCCGGCAGGCTTGTTGATATTCCAAATCATGCCGGCGGCAAGCTCGGCTTTTGAAATGACGGGCACAGTGGCATTTGACGGCAACGCAGTCATCACGACAATCCCAGCTACCTTCGAGAACGTTCCACAACTACGTCGCTTCCGGCGGATTTGTTGGAAAGGCCTGCTTCAGCAATTGCTCGATACGATCGGCATAATCCAGCGTGTCGTCGTACACGAACTGTAAATCTGGCGCGCGGCGTAAATCCATGCGGCGGCCGGCTTCGGTGCGCAAAAATCCGGCGGCGCGTGACAATCCTTCGAGCGTCTTCTGCCGTTCGGCGTCGGTTCCCAGCATACTGAAATACACGCGTGCGTTTCGTAAATCATCGGAAAGGGCGACCCGGGAGATCGTGATCCGCCCCACGGCCGGGTCCTTCAACTGGGTGGAAATAATCTCACTGAGGATTTCACGCAGCAACGAAGCGACTCGAGTTGCGCGTTTGTGTGCCATAATCTTTCTATCGGATGTGAAACAGCGCCCGGCGCTTCAATACACTTCAATCGTATGGCCGAGCACTTCCAGACGATCTTCCTGATACAGCAATTCGAGTATTTTATTGAACGTTTGGTCAACGAACTTTTGCTCGTTGGTCACCAAGGCCAGGCCGAGCAGCCCGCGCTGCCATAAGTCGTTGTTGCCGACTTCCGCAACCGAGACGTTGAATTTGTTCTGAATCTTGGTTTTGATGCTGCTGAGCACAAACCGCTTGGCTTTGAGAGAATCGCTGTCCGGCAGCATGATTTCAATTTGACAAACGCCCACAAACATTTTTGACGCCATATTTCGTCAGGACTCAATCAAGCGGCTGCCGCCAGCGTACGTTTTGTTTTTACGATCTGGAAGCTTTCCAAAACATCGCCGACATGAATGTCATCATAACCTTCCAATTTGATGCCGCATTCAAAACCGGCGGCAACTTCACGAACGTCGTCTTTGAAGCGTTTCAACGAAGCAATCTTGCCTTCGAAAATCAGCTTGTCGTTGCGATAAAGCTTGACGTTATCGCTGCGATGCACCTTGCCGGTTTGCACGTAACAACCGGCGACGGTTCCGGCTTTCGGCACTTTGAAGGTTTCGCGCACGGCAATCGAGCTGGTAATCTCTTCGGAAATTTCCGGCTCCAGCATGCCTTCGAGCGCGGCCTTGACGTCATTAACGGCGTCGTAGATGATTTTGTAGCTGCGAATATCGACGCTCTCGCGTTCGGCAATCTCGCGCGCTTGTTGCGTTGCGCGCACATGAAAACCGAAGATCACGGCATCCGAGGCCGCCGCCAGCAACACATCCGTTTCCGAAATGCCGCCCACGCCTTTGTGAATGACGTTGACCGCCACTTCATTGGTGGAGAGCTTGAGCAAGGAATCGCTCAATGCTTCAACCGAGCCGTCAAAATCGGCCTTGACGATCGCGCGCAATTCCTTCACTTCGCCTTCTTTGATTTTCTTCGAAAGCTGGTCGAGCGTGATATGTTGCGTCTTGCGGAATTCTTGCGCCCGCTTGAGTTGCTGGCGCTTGAGACTGATTTCCCGCGCCTCGAGTTCGGAATTCATCACGACCAATGTATCGCCTGCGCTTGGCACACCGGAAAAGCCAACGACGCGCACCGGTTTCGAAGGTGGCGCTTCGTGCAAGCGGCGACCTTGTTCGTCATACATCGCGCGCACCTTTCCGTGAAAATGGCCGGCAATGTAAGGATCGCCGACGCGCAGCGTTCCGGTTTGCACTAAGACCGTAGCCACCGGGCCTTTGCCCTTGTCCAATTCGGCCTCAATCACAACGCCGCGGGCGTGGCGTTTGGGATTAGCTTTGAGGTCAAGAATATCGGCTTCCAACAAAACCAATTCCAACAAATGATCGACGCCCACGCCGGTTTTGGCAGAAAGCTCGGCTGATTGATATTTACCGCCCCAACTTTCCACCAAAATGCCGTGCTGTGAAAGTTGCTGTTTGATGGTATCCGGATTCGCGTTCGGTTTGTCAATTTTATTGATGGCGATGACAATTGGCACGCCCGCCGCGCGCGCGTGACTAATGGCCTCGAGCGTTTGCTGTTGCACGCCGTCATCCGCGGCCACCACCAGCACGACGACATCCGTCGCTTTCGCGCCGCGCGCTCGCATGGCGGTAAACGCCTCGTGGCCGGGCGTGTCCAGAAACGAGATCAAGCGCCCGTTGAATTCAACTTCATACGCGCCGATATGCTGCGTGATGCCACCGGATTCGCGCGAGACGATATTGCTCTCACGAATATAATCCAGCAACGAGGTTTTACCATGATCGACGTGACCCATGATGGTCACCACCGGGGGCCGGCTTACCAAATCCTGCGGATCATCACCTTCGACTTTCTCTTCCAGCGTTTCGGTGCCATATTCTTGTACAATCTCGGCATCGAAGCCGAACTCATCGGCGACCGTGACGATGGTGTCCGCGTCCAAGCGCTGATTGATCGACACGATAATGCCGAGTGCGATGCACTTGCGAATGACTTCACTGGGATCGACTTCCATTAACTTGGCAAGATCGGAAGCCGAGATAAACTCCGGCACGCTAAGCTTGTTTTCATCTTCTGCCACAAGCTCGCCATCTTCGGTGTGGATGCGACGGCGCCGGGCTTTGGGCTTACCGCCGCCCTCCATCGCCGCAAGCGTCTGGCGAATCGACTCTTCGATCTCTTGATCGCTGATTTTGCGCTTTTTCTTTTTCTTGCCCTTGCGTACCTGGCCGCGATTTTCATCTTCACGCGTTTGGAGCGGATGACGCGCCTTCTCTCGCGCGCGATCTTTCACGTCCGCCACAACGCCTTCCCCCTCGAGCGGCGCTGCCTTGTCTTTCTTTTTCCGGCGTCTGCGCTTCTTGCGTTTCTTGGCCGCTTCGCTGGTTTCTTCCGAAGCTTTTTCGTCTTTCGCGGTCGGTGCAGGCGTTGTGACGACAGTCACCTTCGACACCGGCGGTTCCGCGTGCGTGTGCGGGGCGGTCGGATGGAGATCTTCCTCAGGAATCAACGAGACGATCGTTTCCTGCAACGTCGGCACATGCTTGGGTTCAAGGCGTGCTTCGACTGGAGCAGAAGCCGGTCCAACGTCCACGGGCTTGCCGTCAACCGGCTTGGCCGCTGTTCTTCGCCGCACCGGTTTACGCGCGGTGGTTTCGGCCGTCGCCGCTTCTTTTTCTTTCGCGGATTCCCGCGGGGTGCGCTTTTCCATCAACTTGGTGGCGACGCGCATGCGTTCTTCCAAATCATGCCGCGCCTTGGCGCGCTCTTTCTCCTCCTCAAGCTTTTTGTCGCGAATTTGCTTGCGGAATTCGTAGTCGGCATCTTTCTTGACAGGTTCCTTTTTGTATTTCCGCAGAACCTGTTCATACATCTCATCGGTCAAGGCAGTCATCGGGCTTTGTACGGAAAAATCCAACTCCGTCAAAAAACCGATGAGGGCCTCGTTGGAGATATTGAACTCCTTCGCGACTTGATGCACTCTACGTTTTGTCGTCACTACCATACCCTATGAATTAGAAGCTAATTTGTGAAATGCTGTTGTGATTCTGCTGATGCACCGCATGATATAAAAACAATAAAACTATCGTCAGTGTTGCTTTTGTGTTACGCGTTGGCGGAAGCCGGCTCGTTGCGTGATTCGTTGTCTTCAGACTCCTCTGCCGCAACCTCCGCTGTTTCGGATTCTTCCTCGTCCGAGGTGGATTCCTCTTCTGCGATTTCTTCGTCTGCGCCATGGATTTCATTATCCGAGGCTTCACTGTCTTCAGCGGCTTCGTCCTCCCCCGCGTCAGCCGCACCTTCAGCGGCCTCGACTTCGCCGCCGTTGACCAAGGTCCAGATTTTAAGCGCGGTTTTCTCGCCGATGCCTTTGATATTTCTCAAACCCTGCTCGCCGATTCCCAAAACATCACTCACCGTTTCGAGTCCGGCATCTTTCAATTTGCCCAACATCGCCTGGCTCAAGCCATCAATATTATCGATCGGCGTCTCCTTGCCGCGCTGCTCTTCGATCATCTTGCGATATTCGGATTCCTTCATGATCTCGATTTCGACGCCGGTTAACTTGCTGGTCAGGCGGCGATTTTGTCCGCCGCGGCCAATGCCGAGAGACACTTGATCATCCGGCAACACGGCCACCGCGCGATTGTTCGGCTCATCCACCAGCACGCGCACCGGCTTGGCCGGGCTTAACGCGCGTGTAATAAACACTTCTTTGTCATAACTCCACGGAATAACGTCGACTTTTTCGTTATTCAACTCTTTGCTGACGGATTGAATGCGAATACCTTTCATGCCCACACAGGCGCCCACAGCATCGATGCGCTTGTCGTTTGACGACACTGCAATTTTCGAGCGTTCGCCAGGCTGGCGCGCCACCGCTTTGATTTCAATGATGCCGTCGTAAATTTCCGGCACTTCCAGCTCGAATAATCGCACTAAAAATTTGGGATCGCTGCGTGAGACGATGATTTCGGGGCCGCGGCTGGTGCGCCGCACCTCCTTCACCAGAGCGCGGATATTATCGCCGCGGCGATAGCGTTCGTTTTCAATCTGCTCTTTTTTAGGAAGGATGACTTCTGTACGATCGACATTTACAAAAACATCGCCGCGGCTGATCTGGCGAATATCGCCCATCACAATCTCGCCGAGGCGCGTTTCAAACTCGTCCGAAATCGCCCGCTTCTCTTGGCCGAGGTGATCAAACGCCTGCCAAAGGTTACAGGATCGATGATGACGAGAAATTCATCGCCCGGCTCAAGATCCGGCTCGGTCATGCGCGCCGTCTCGACATCGATTTCGCGCACCTCGTCGGTAACGTTTTCGACGATGACTTTGGTTTGATGAACCTCGATCTCGCCTTTATCCAAGCTGACGTAGACGTCGAAATTGTCGGTCGTGCCGTATTTCTTCTTAATCATTCCCATCACGGTGGAATGCACGATCTCCGTCAACTGTTCCTTGTCGATATTCTTCTCTTTGATCAATTGCGAGAAGGCTTCCGCAATTTCGCTTTTCATGGTGCTACCATCCTAATTGATTACCACTTAATGATCACTTTGCCATAGTCGATTGCCGGGAAGGGAATCGTGAGTGTACCCGGGGTTGTTTCCAGCGACACGCCCGCGTCGCTCACTCGCTCGATCACACCTTCTGTTTCTTTGGTTTCATCTTTATCGTGATACCGCAGGTGGACGGCCCGCCCCAGATTTCGTTGAAAATCCCGCGGCGTTCGCAACGGGCGGTCAATGCCAGGCGATGAGACTTCCAAGCGATACCGGCCGGGCATGACATCTGTGGTGTCTAGCGCATCGCCAATTGCGCGGTTCACAGCCGCGCACGTTTCAAGTTTGACGCCGCCGTCAGCATCCACGATGATGCGGACGACCATATTCGCCTTGCTGCCCTTCAGCTCAACCTCGATCAGATCAACGCCGAACTGCTGTGTCACAATCGGTGTAATGATCGGCAGCAAGCGCTCACGCAAATGCTCCATGAACGATGCCCTGAATTCGATTCAACTACCCCCAACAACAAAAAAGTGGGTCTTTTGAACCCACTTCGAAATCGCATCAAATATAGTGATCACTTGTCCCAATAGCAAGCGCTTTTTCTGGGCAGGGCTTTGACTCAGCTCAGGAGCGCAACTCAGCCTGCAGCATTTTCGCGTCTTCCTCAAACTTCGATTTCGGGTGTTTTTCCAGCAACTGCGCCAATACCCGGTGAGCGGCCTCCGCCTGGTTGGCAAGCTGGTAACAACGCGCCGCATGCATCAACAACTCGGGAACGCGATAACTGTTATGATAATCTTTCGCCGTCTTTTCGTAAAGCTTCGCGGCCTCGGCATAATTGCCGCGTTCATCAAACGTGGCGGCAATGCCGGCTGCCGCCGCGGCGCTCAAAATGGGGTCGCTGCCGTAATCATCCAGATAAGCCTTGAAATATTTCTCGGCAAACTCGAATTCCTTCTTTTGCATGAATGCATTCGCGAGATAAATCGTGCCGGTCGCCGCGCTCGGCGTTCCACCGTAGTTGTTCACGAGTTTTACGAGCGAATCTATCGCGGCGCTGTAGAGTTGAGACTCGTAAGCGCTTTTGCCGTGCGCCAGCAATACTGAAGCCTCTTGTTCCCTCTGCTGGGTGTCGTAGTTATACCAAACAATAATCGCTATCAGAGCGGCAAGCGCGCCCAGCCCGATCAGAATTTCACTGACGTGATGAGTGAGATAATCGGTGGCCTTGAACCACGCGATCACAAGCTTGTCTTGCTTTAATTCCCGTTTGTTCAATTTCTTTTGAGGTTTTAACATCGCTTTTTGATCCTTGAGAGGTTGGTTTGCTTCAGGATTAATGAATGACGCCGTTCTTCATGCCAGACTAAATCAGAGTGCCCCTAGCAGGATTCGAACCTGCGACACAAGGTTTAGGAAACCTCTGCTCTATCCATTACTGAGCTATAGGGGCGGCATTCTGCAAAAGCAACGGCAAATTTAGCAACTTTCCCTTGCGGATGCAAGGCATTTTCCCGCGATATGGCAGCTTGGCGCAGAACCACGCTACTCCGAGGCCACATGTATCAAAGAGTGTACAGCATACTTTTCGAGCTTGCGCCGGCCGTTGAGAAAATCCAGCTCGATCAAAAAACCGAGGCCTGCAATTTGTCCGCCGAGCTGCTCAACCAATTGCGCCGCAGCCGCTGCCGTGCCGCCCGTGGCAAGCAAATCATCGATGACAACGACCTTCTCTCCTTTATTAATGGCATCGACATGCAGTTCAAGCGCGTCTGTGCCATATTCAAGTTGATATTCCGCGCGCAACGTTTGCGCCGGCAATTTCTTGGGTTTGCGCGCCGGCACAAAGCCGGCGTTGAGATGAAGCGCCAGCGGCGCGCCAAAGATAAACCCGCGCGCTTCGATGCCCACAACCTTTTGAACGCCTTGTTTCCCGAAGCGAGCAACAAACTCATCGATAACCATTTTGAATGGTTCAGGCTCTTTCAGCAAGGTGGTGATATCTTTAAACCCGATGCCCGGCTTGGGAAAATCTTGCACCGTGCGGATGTAACGTTCCAAAGCGTTCATGCTCACTCCCGTTGAGATTCGTTCAATCGACAATATCAAAATGTTTGAATTGATTGGTTGCGGGCAGCCATTCCACCTGAACTTCTTCAACCGTGGAAAAACGCGAGCCTTTTTTCATGTCGCTCACAAATTCCTGCAGCTCAAGTTCGTCACCTTCAGCCATGACTTCCACCTGGCCGTCAGCGAGATTCTTTACCCAGCCTTTGAGATAATGCCGCCGGGCGCATTTATTGACGTAATAACGAAAGCCTACCCCTTGCACCATGCCGCGTATGTACAGATGGACGCATTTTTTCATAATGATCCTGTTTGCTTGAATGCCAAGCTCACCGTTTCATCTTTTCTACATTATTTTCCATACCAGTCACCTTTACAAATTCACAACCACATCTGCCAAATTTTGCTTTTGGCCAAGGGGCCGTGAATCCTGGCATTCACGGATACAGCCGGTGCATCAACCGCGCAAACGGGATGGTCTCGCGCACGTGATGCAAGCCGCAAATCCACGACACGGTGCGCTCGACGCCCAGCCCGAAGCCGGCATGCGGCACTGAGCCGTAACGCCGCACATCGAGATACCAGCGAAACGCCTCGAGCGGCAAGTCATGCGCTTTGATTTTAGCTTCGAGGGTGTCAAGATCATCTTCGCGCTGGCCGCCGCCGATGATTTCGCCGTAACCCTCCGGGGCAAGCACATCAACAGCCAATGCTTTGTCGGGTTGTTCCGGGTCGTTCTTCATATAAAAAGCTTTGACGGCTGCCGGATAGCGATGCACCATGATCGGCTTGTCGAATTTCTCCGTCAAAAAAGACTCATCGGCGCCGCCCAGATCGCTGCCTGGTTGAAACGGCGGGGCTTCACGTTCTTTGGCGTAGGCAATCGCTTCGGGAGTCGTCAACATTTTTGCAGCTTCATCATAACTCAAGCGCGGAAACGGGCGCACAACGTTTTCAAGCTTGCTGGTGTCGCGTTCCAGCACCTTCAATTCTTCGCGCCGCGTTTCCAGCACGCGTTGCACGATGAACTCGACGAAATGCTCGGCAAGCTGCATATCGCCTTCGAGATCCATGTAAGCCACTTCCGGCTCGACCATCCAAAACTCCGTGAGATGCCGCCGCGTTTTGGATTTCTCCGCGCGAAAGGTCGGGCCGAAGCAATACACCTTGCCGAACGCCATGCAACCGGGCTCCATGTAAAGCTGGCCGCTTTGCGTGAGATAGGCTTTCTCGCCGAAATAGTCGGTTTCGAACAGCGTCGTCGTGCCTTCGCAAGCGGCAGGCGTGAAAATGGGCGCGTCGAGCAGGGTAAAACCCTGGCCGTCAAAAAAATCGCGAATGGCTTTGATGATGGTGTGCCGCACGCGCAAAATCGCATGTTGCCGCGAAGAACGCAACCAGAGATGGCGATGATCCATCAAAAACGTATCGCCGTGCTCTTTCGGCGTGATGGGATAATCCTGCGCGATATGCACGATTTCGATATTTTTGGTCAGCAGTTCATAGCCGCCGGGCGCGCGCTTGTCTTCGCGCACCGTGCCGGTGACGACGAATGATGATTCTTGCGACAGCTTTTCGCAGCGGCTGAAGATTTCTTCGCCAACATCTTGCAGCGAAACGACACATTGAATGACACCGGTGCCGTCACGCAGCAGCAAAAACCACAGCTTGCCTTTGTGCCGTGAATTATACAGCCAGCCGTGAAGCTTCACTTCCTTGCCGGCATGTTCGCCGATATTTGCAATGTAAATTTTATCGCGATTGATGTGAGCGGGAATCATGCGTTACTCCGGTGATGAATAAACTCCATTTTCGTCTCCACGAGCAAATTATTTTACGGAATCGGTGATGGCAGCGAGATATTCCTGAATTGCATCTCGAATGTTATTGATCGCTTCCTCTTCAGTCGCCCCTTGCGACCAACAACCGGGCAATGCCGGGCAAGAAACGCGATACCCTTCCTCTGACTGGCGTAAAACAATCGTATATTTCATGTCAATACCTCGCTCTCAACGTCGTTCCGGTGAAATTGTTTTAACCTATCCAAACTTCTCCATCTTTGCCTCGCGCGTCATCAAATCACTCACGGCTTGCGCGGGATTTTTGTCTTCAAACAAAACCTCGAAAACGGCGCGTGTGATCGGCAATTCGATTTTGTGTTTTTGCGCGAAGGCGTGTGTTGCCTGCGTCGTGCGCACGCCCTCGGCGACCATGTTCATCGATGCAAGAATATCCTGCAATTTTTGCCCGCGGCCAATGGCCTCGCCGACGGAACGATTGCGGCTCTTCTTGCTCATGCAGGTGACCACGAGATCGCCCATGCCCGAAAGCCCCGCAAAAGTAATCGGATCCGCGCCGAGATACGTGCCGACGCGCGTCATCTCCACTAATCCGCGGGTGATCAGCGCGGCTTTGGTGTTGTCACCGAATCCTGCGCCATCGCCGATGCCGGCAGCGAGCGCGATGATGTTTTTGAGTGCGCCGCCCAGCTCAACGCCGATAATATCCGCATGCGTGTACACGCGAAAGAACGGGCCCATCAACAATGTTTGCACTTGCCGCGCCGCCTCGAGGTTTTCGCATGCCGCCACAATCGCAGTTGGGATATCACGTGCGACTTCATCCGCCAGGCTCGGACCGGAAAAAGCAACGATCGCATTGTTGCCCGGCAAATTTTCGGCAATGACCTGGCTCATGCGCAAATCGGTTTGCGGCTCAAGGCCTTTTACCGCACTGATGAAGATTACGCCCGAGGGCAATTTCGGCAAACTCGGCACAACCGTGCGCAGCGCGTGCGAAGGCGTTGCGATCAAAACGAATTCCGCGCCGTCAATTGCCTCCTCCACCTCAGAAAATGCCCGCAGACTCGCCGGCAATGTTACATTCGGCAGATAGGCCGAATTCGTGTTTGCCGTGTTGATCTGCCGCGCCAATTCGGAATGGCGGCACCAGAGCCGCACCGCATGCCCGTTTTCGCAAAGCCGCTTCGCGAGCGCTGTACCCCAACTGCCCGCGCCGATGACGCTGACTCGTGCCACATTCGCTCTCGGAAGTTATTTTAGTTCCTGGTTTCGATTATGTGCTGAAATCACGTCCTCAGCCCATTCCACTAAGCGATTTGCAATCTCAAGAGCCTGCCGGTAATCGGCTTCAGTGATCTCTTCAAAATGCCCTGGATATCGTGTTTCAATCGCATATTGTGTAAGCACGGCAGCTTGTTTCAAGTCGCTTGGGAAAGTAATCCCGCTCTTCTCGAGAGTATCTATCAATTCCTCCAAGTCATGAATGAATCGAAAAGTAATTTGGAAATGCTGCAATACCGCTTTCAGCGCTTTTTCAGCAGCTTGCTGTGCATTGTAGCACATGTCTTCCCAGAAAACCTCCTTAGGTTTTTCCGCGCGAGCCAAAGCCAAATTACTTTTAGCTCGGACCAGCCACTCTTTCGGAGAGCCGGGGATCAAATTATTACTTTCAGGCGACATTATACAGAACTTTCCCTTCTTTCAAGGCTTGCTTGTAAACCAAATATGGATTCGAAGCATGCTTGACGATATCGCCCATCGTCGCTACAATAATATCCTTGGCAAAACCGAATCCTAACATATTCATATATATCTTTTGTGTGCTTTCCTTTTTGGAGGTACCGTCCGGCACAATGACCAAGACATCCAGATCGCTATTCGGTCCCATTTCTTCCCGCGCTGCCGAGCCAAAAAGAATGATGCGCTGCGGATGCGCAACTTCAACGATGCGGCGCACCAAATCCTCAAGCAACTGGGGATCGGGCGTTGTGGTGAATGTCGTTTTCATTGGTTATCCTCAAGCACGCGGATTTCATTCATGCGCCATTTCCCCAATTTGCCAATTCATTTCTTGCAATTCGTCCAGCATGCCTTTTATGGTATTGAGCGCGTGTCTTTCTGCAATGATTACCAACCCGATACCGAGATTGAATACATTTCGCATCTCTTCTGTAGCAACATTACCATAGTCTTGCAGCAATGTGAATATCGGCGGCCATTCCCACGCGTTCCAATCAATCTCCAATTTGAGGCCCACAGGGAGCAGTCGTTTGGTGTTGCCGACGATGCCGCCGCCGGTGATGTGTGAGAACCCATGCACGCCTTCGAGATCCCGCAACGCGGCGATGATTTTTTGATAGCTCCGATGCGGCCGCAGCAACGCTTGACCAACGGTTTCGCCCAACTCGTCGCGATAAACCTCTGCGGCAATCTCGCGATTGGCTGCGACGATCTTGCGCGCGAGTGAATACCCATTGGTGTGCAAACCCGAAGAAGCAACGCCGAGCAAAACATCACCCGCCGCAATCGCGCTGCCATTAATGATTTTCGCTTTCTCGACAACGCCGACGATGGTTCCGGCAATGTCGAAATCTCCGGCATGATAAACATCCGGCATCTCCGCGGTTTCGCCGCCGAGCAAGGCACAATTGGCCGCGCGGCAAGCTTCGGAGATGCCGGCAATCAGCTCTTCGACAATCGCGGGTTCGAGCCTGCCGAAGGCGAGATAATCGAGAAAGAACAGCGGATCAGCGCCGCCCACCATGATGTCGTTGATGCAATGATTGACGATATCAACACCGACATCACGATACTTTCCGAGCTGGCATGCCAGCTTGATTTTCGTGCCGACGCCATCGGTGCTCGCCACCAGCACCGGCTCGCGATAATTTTGCTGCGGAAATTGAAAAAAACCGCCGAACAGGCCAACGCCGTGCAACACGTTCTTCGTGTGCGTGCGGCGCGCCAGCTCTGCAATCGTTTGCTTTGATTGCTCGCTTGCGACAAGATCGACGCCGGCCGATTTATAGTCCATGTGACGCTTTCAATCGTTCAAAATATTTCTGTCGCGCTTGTACAAAAAACGCGAGAT
>SZPB01000322.1 GCA_030263535.1 Cytophagia bacterium CHB2 | reverse complement strand
GCCATTCGCCTGGCGATGGAGATGGGCGCGCAAATGACGGAAATCGACGTGCAACAAACCGCCGACGATCAGCTCGTGCTGTTTCATGACGATTCGCTCGCGCGCACCAGCAGCGGCCGCGGCCTCTTGTGGCAAAAAAATCTGGCGGAACTCAAGATGCTCGACGCGGGCAGTTGGTTCAATGCTCAATTTGCGGGCGAACCGCTGCCCACGCTCGCCGAGGCGATAGCGCTCGTGCGCGGCAAAATCAAGTTGAATATCGAAGTCAAATTACACGGCCACGAGCGCAACATCGCGCAACTGGTGGTGGAAACGATTCGCCGCGAACAGTTTGAGCAGGAGTGTATCGTCACGTCGTTTGGCTTTGAGGTCGCAGACGAGATCAAACGTCTCGCGCCGGAGCTGAGCGTCGGCTACATCTTTGGGCCGCGGGAATATCGAGAAGAAGTTTTTTCGGGTAATGTCGAGGTGCTGAGCACACATCACAGCCTGGTGGATGCCGCATTCGTGCAAAAAGCGCGCGCCGCCGGGAAAGAAGTGCATGTGTGGACGGTGAATGAAAAGCCGCTGATGAACAAACTGCTCGATCTCGGCGTCAATGCCATCATTACGAATTACCCGGATCGTCTGGCGGAAGTTTTAAAGTCGAGGGAGAATTGATGCCAGCAACAAGCGTAACGTTATTTTCCACGCATCATCTGCAACACCCGCTTGAATTGCTGCCGGTCATGCTGCAAATATTGTGAGAATTGCCCGGCGCCGGCGAGCGCTTCACCGCCGTCGATCGTGACCACCTCGCCGGTGATGAAATCGACGCCGTCCGCCACCAGAAAAGCGGCCAGGTTGGTCAACTCCTCGTGCTCGCCAAAGCGGCCCAGCGGAATGCGCTTCTTGGCGCTTTCTTCAACTTCTTTGGTTGGTAATAAACGCTTCCACGCGCCTTCAGTGGGAAACGGTCCGGGCGCAATGGCATTGAGACGAATGCCGTAAGTTGCCCATTCCACGGCCAGTGAGCGCGTCATGGCCAGCACGCCGGCTTTCGCGCAGGCGGAGGGCACAACGAACGCCGAACCGTTCCAGGCATAGGTCGTGACGATATTGAGAATGTTACCGCCGCGTTTCGCCGCGATCCATTTTTTCGCGAGCGCCTGCGTGCAATTGAACGTGCCATAGAGCACGATTTTCATGACCGCATCAAAACCGCCGGGCGATAGATCCTCGGTGGCTGCGAGAAAATTGCCCGCTGCGTTGTTCACCAAAATATCGGGCAGGCCGTGTTTTTCGACCAGCGCGTCCAGGGCTTGCGTTACGGCGTCATGGTCGCGCACATCACAAACAAACGTAATCACCTCGCGACCGCCGGCAGCTTGAATGGCTTGCGCGCCTTCTGCCAGGCGTTCGGCGTTGCGCCCACAGATCGCCAGGCGCGCGCCCAGCCCGGCAAAACGTTTTGCCATGGACAGCCCGAGGCCCGAACCGCCGCCGGTGATCAGCGCGAACTTATCTTTGAGTAAGTCTGAGGTGAACATGCTCTCCCTTCACGCCTTTGCCAGGCGAGATTCACGATTTGAAAATCGGTTCGAGATGCCGCACGGTACAGGGATGTCCGCCGTTTTGATACTCACAATCGCCCCAATAAAAGCATTTGATCGAGCAGATCGGCGCTTGTTGCTGCAAATTCAACTCGGGATATTCCGCGCGCTGTTCCTGCAATTGCCGGTGTAATTTGCGCTTTTCCCAAAAATTTTTGAACAGGGATTTGTTGCCGAGCATCTTGACGCTGATCAGTTTCGCCAAATCCTGTGAGGCGGGCGAATTCGGCGCTTCCAGCAGAAACGGCTTGAACTCGCGCACAGAAGTGCGCACGCTGGGATCATAGGTGATGAAACCAAGATAATCAACCTCGAGCGAAAGCAACTCCGCCGCGGCTGTTTGAATCGCCAAGCCTTCTTTGATGTCATCTTTCTTCATCACCATATTCAAGACCAGCTTGAGGTGATGCGATTCCAGCATCGATTGCATCAGGCGCGCGGCGTTGGCATCGACCGCCTGCACTTGCGCGAGCAACTCCGGCATGGTCACGGCGATGCGGCCGGGCTTGTCGAGATCGTCTTGCGCAAGAATCGCCGAAACTTCCGGGTGATCCTGGAACGCCAGTCGCAACCGCCGCAGTTGGCAGATGCGAATGAAATTGAAACATTCCTGAATCGCCGTAGGCTCGGGATTAGTCACGACGATGCCCTCATCCGCCGCCAAAAAGAAATCAACGACATTGTAGGAAGAGCCGGCGCCCAAATCGAGCAAAACAAAATCCGCGTCAATGGTGCGCAATTGTTTGATGAACCGCAGCTTTTGCGCGTATTTGGGATTCGCCAAGCCGAGCGTGCCGCACGCGCCGCTGATCAGGCGCAACCGGTCGATGCGCGTGGGAAGAATGATATCGTTGAGATTCTCGACGTTGAGCGAATAGAAATCATAGAACGTGCGCTCGGGTTCGAGCATGCCCATCACGGTATGTAGATTCGCGCCGCCCAAATCTGCGTCAACCATCACCACTTGCTTTCCCATGCTCGCCAAGCCGACGCCGAGTGACGCGGTGAAAACCGTTTTGCCGACTCCGCCCTTGCCGCCGCCGACCGCAATGACACGCTTGGCGCGATTCATCGAGGCGTTTGCCTCGTTATTAAAAACCGTTTCCAGGTTCTGCAAAGCAGAGGCCGGCACCCATTGGCCTTCATCATCATTCCAGACTTCGTCTGCCGGGCTAAAACCGCCTTGGTTGGCTAACGAACGCAGTTCCTGTGTGGTAAACGGGCCATATTGTTTCTCCTTCACGCGAACAAAGATGTCATTCATCGTTGCAGTGCTATCCATGAGAGTCACGCTCCTAATTCACGTCCTGTTTTTGATGAAAGCGAGGCCGGGCGGCAGCGGTAAGAAAATGCGGCGTCCTTCCGTTTTCGTCATATCGCATCTGATAAGGGTACCGCCCAAAGGCAAAACTGCGGAGAGCTGCGGCGATTTTTTTAGGAACGGCGACGGGGCGAACTTGACAAGTGCAGCAAGCCGCGCACGATGGCGTCGGCAATCGCATCCTGATTGAAATCCGAGGCCAAAAATTCAAGCTGTGCGGGATTGGTCAAGAACTCCGTTTCAATATGGCAGGCCGGCATTTGGGCATAGCGAAAGAGCAACAAATCTTTGGGCTTGACGCCGCGATTGAGATGATTGCTGAATTTGGCAACCAGCGCGTTTTGAATCGCGCGCGCGAATTTCTCTGCTGCCGCCGAATGCGGCTTGTACCACGATTCGATGCCTTCAGGATTGGGATCGGAGAAAGCGTTGCAATGAATGCTGATCAGCACCTCCGCATTGGCCTCATTGGCGAGAGCCGCGCGCCGGTGAATATCATCACGTATGTTCGTCGCAAGGTGAACATCGCGGGTGCGCGTTAAAATGACTTTATGGCCGGCTGCTTTCAGCAAATCTTTGATCTTGATGCATAGGGACAGGGTGACGTCTTTTTCCTGCAATTCAAATGGCACATTACCGATCGCGCCGGTATAAATGCCGCCATGTCCCGGATCAAGCGCGATTTTCATGAGGGCTTGCCCTTTTGTGTTGCCTCCCAAAGTCTCGTCAGGATAGACACGATCACAATTTCAGGAGATTTTTGTTTACCCGGTTGCGCCTGAAGAAATATGATCAAAAAGACACCATCACAATCTCAAACGCTGAAATTCGTGCATTTAAACGCAGTCAATATATAGTCATGATCTCCGCAAGTCAAGCGGAAATTCTGGCAGGGTCACGCCGCAATAGCGCCGGCAAGATCACCTCGCCACGACCATCTTTTTCACTGCCACCTCCGTTCCGGCTGAAAGGCGCAAGACATAAACACCGCTGCTCACCGTTTTCCCGTTCGCATTCTTGCCATTCCACAAGAGAGAATGCGCGCCGGCGGTTTTCATCCCGTCGAACAAAGTTACAACTTCCCGGCCCAACACATCGAAAATGCGAACAACCACACGCTCTGCGCGCGGCACAGAAAAATTGATTTGTGTCGAAGGATTGAATGGATTGGGGTAATTCTGCTGCACTTCGAATGCAGCCGCAACACTTGCCGGAGGTTCTGCCACGCCGGTGACAATGCCCGGCTCCGGCGGCGGCAAACGCTTGCTGGTGTAAATACGAAAATGGCCCGGCTGCAAAGCCAGCGCTGCCTGCGTATCGCTCACGCTGATCGAATCCCCGGAAAAATAATCATACCAAATTCCCGTGGTTTGAAAATTGGGATTGACGTTCAGCGGCGTCACATGAAAATTGCCCACAATGGTCACGTTCATGCTGGGATGCGTGAGATTGATGCGGCGATCATATTGCCCCTGCCCGACGCGCCAATTGAGTTGCGTCGCCTCGCTGCGAAATACTTCATTTTCGTTGCGCAATTTGAGTAGCGCGGCAAAAACCTTGTAAAGCCGCAAGCGTTCGGGCTGTTGATAATAATTCCAACGAATCGGTTTGGGATCAGTGCGGCCCGGCTCGTTGCCGGAGGGCAGATGTTGATCGTAACCCAGCTCGCCGAATTGCCAAATCATCTTTGGCCCGGGAATAGTGAGAAAAAATGCCGCCACTAATTTGATGCGATCGAGCGCCGTATTCAAATCCTTCACATTGTAACTGCCGCTGCTGCGACCGTATTGCAGGTTTTTGTACATCAACCATTCTTCATCGTGGCTTTCCATGTAAGTAATCAATCCCGGCTTGGTCCAGCCGCGCGTTTTGTAATAGCCGCCGGATAAATCCGCGCGCAGGCCGGAATCTTCCAGCCAGCCCATGGCCGATTGACTGTAGGCGACGTTCATATTGCCCCACAGCAGCATGCCGCGCCGGTATTCCGCCAATTCCTTTTCTTCCTGATTTTCAGCAAAATGTTCGAGAATCACATACGCGGTGGAATCAACCTCCCAAATTTTGTCGGCGATGCGTTTCCAAATCGCGATGCGTGAGGCGTCATACTGTCCCCACAAACTCACATTATCGCCGCTGAAGCGCTGCGTGAAGCCTTTGGATAAATCAAACCGAAAGCCGTCGACTTTATACTCTGTCAGCCAAAAAGCATTGACGCGATCCACCAAGTCCTTGGTCGCCTGGCTCTCGTGATTCATGTCGTAACCGACATTGAACGGATGCCGCGCCGTAACATTGAACCAGGGATTCTCCGCCGTCGGCGGGCCGTACGGGCCCTGGCTGAACAAGCGCACGAACGGCGATTGTCCGAACGAATGATTCAACACCATGTCCAGAATGACGGCAATGCCGCGCTTGTGGCATTCATCAATAAAACGCTTCAAATCCTGCCGCGGGCCATAATACTTGTCGGCGGCAAAATAAAACGAAGGATTGTAGCCCCAACTGATATTGCCTTCGAATTCATTGACCGGCATCAGCTCGATGGCATTGACGCCGAGATTTTCCAAATAACTCAAGGTGTCGATCAGCGTTTTGTAATCATGCGCGGCGATGAAATCGCGGATGAGCAGTTCATAGATCACCAGATCTTTTTGCGCGGGCCGTTGATAATCCGTTGCCTGCCAGGTGTAGGGCGATTGCGCGGTTTGCAATACGGAAGCGATCTCCTCGGTTTGGCCCGCGGGATAACGGATCAAATTCGGATAGGTTGTGCTGCTGATGAATTGATCGTTAAAGGGATCGCTGACTTGTTCGGCATAGGGATCGGCAATGCGCAAACTGCCGTTAACGAGATATTGAAAAAGATATTGTGTTGCGGGCGTAAGATTGTTGAGTGTAATCCAGTAGCGGGAGCTATCGGGCGTGCGTTTCATGAAATAGTTGGTGTCAATTTGCCAGTTGTTGAAGCTGCCGATGAGATAAACGAACTCTTTGCGCGGCGCGTGCAGCACCAGCGTAGCCGAAGCGGCGTTGACATAGTTGATCCCGTCTCGCGCGCCGGCAGGCAATGCTTCCACCACTTGCAGCGGGTTTTGCAAAATCGTGAACGTGGTGCTGTCTGCGTTTTGTGCGCCGGCGGTGGTGCGGGCAACGAGCTTGAGCTGGTGCACGCCGCCGGATAGCGGCGAGGGCAGCGTGAATGAAAACAGCTTGCTCGCCGCGTCATAGTGTGCGCCGAGATTTCGATATTCGGTATTGTCGATGAAAAGCCGCAGCGCCGAAGTATCAATCACACTGTTTCGCGCCGGAAAAATATACGCGCTGATGGCGGGTTGCGTGCTGCTCACCAGCCCGGAAACGGAATTGGGCAGCAGATAGTGAATCGTCGGATTTCTGACATACAAAATCGAATTATTGTTGTCGTTGGCATTGCGCCGCGGATTGAGCGGATCAGAGAGCCAGCCGCCGCTCGAACCGTTTTCGTTGAATTTATATTGATACGCGCCTGCAACGCCTCCGCCGCCGACCGCGCCGCCAACGCGCAGGCGCACGGTTTTTACCCACCGGCTTGTTGCGGCTTCGAACGTCATGCGCGAGGGCGCGTTGCTTGCAATGGTGCCGTTGCTGTTCGGCCCCCAGTTGTTGAATTCTCCCGGTAAAAACACCGTCGCGGGATTGCCGGCTGGTTTATAGAAAAAAGTGACATCGACGCTGTCGGATTGCGCAAACGCGGGACGTGCAACAAGCAACATCAGGGCGACGACAAAGACGAGCAAACGGGAACGAAGCATGCATTCCTCCAAAGTGATCAAATCCAAAAATCAATTTTGATGATCGCCCGGACGCTTTTATTCTTGCGAAAACTTACAGCGCCCGGAGGCAGTTTCCTCTAAAAATCAGTTTGCAGTCGAAACAGTTTGTGATTATGTTTGTTTATGGCAAAGCCAATTCCCCAGACATTATTTCAGCGCGTCAAAGCGATTATCAAAAAAATCCCGCGCGGCAAGGTGGCGACTTACGGCCAAATTGCGGCGCTCGCCGGGCAACCGCGTGCGGCGCGGCAGGTGGCCTTGCGTCGCGCCGTGGGGTCCGCGCCGGCCCAGGGCGCCGCGCCGCAGACGGCGCAGCCGCCCGCCGACGGCGGTGTGCGAAACAGCGCGCGCGGGCGTGGCCGGATCGAGCCGGCGTTTGCGCACACGCCGGCGGAATCCGCCGCCCAATCCGCACTCCGGAGGGCACGTTGAAAGCGATCGCGCCACTGGTGGTGGTGATGGCCGGCGGCACCGGCGGCCACATCTTTCCCGGCCTTGCGGTGGCCCAGGCGCTGCGGGACGCCGGGGCGCGCGGCTGGAGTGGATCGTCGCGGACCTGGCCGCGGACGGCTGGGAGGTCGGCGGGAGCTCGCTGCGCA
>SZPB01000321.1 GCA_030263535.1 Cytophagia bacterium CHB2 | reverse complement strand
GCCACAATTCACGCAAAACTTGTTTGCCCAATCATTTTCAAATTGACAGGCGTTGCAGGAAATGTGCTGCGGTTCCAGGACTTGCGGCCAGGCAAATGTGGCAATCGTAAGCACAACGAGGGTGACAATAACAGTGATCAAAAGCGATCGCATTGATTGATGTTTCATGGCGATTTCCTCCGGTAAATGCAGGTTCACGGCGTGCTTTCGCAAGCAACGTGCCGAAACACCGCAAGCCATCCGATTCAAAAGAATTTGTTCGAAATAGATGATTTACAGGTTCAAGATCAGGCTGCAATGGCCGTCATTTGACAGAGTCGCATGTAAAGCTGATGCACATTACGAGGCAAGGAATTCACAGAAGGCGGGAAGCGAAAGCAATTTCTGAAAAATGTCGAGCGAGGAAATTGGCGCTTGTGATAGGGAAAACGAAATAAAGCGCGGCGCGAAGTCGACGAAAAAGAATTTCAATTATCCAAAATTTCGCCAGCCGTGGCGTATTTTTTTACCATTTGTTTTATTGCTTTGTTGATATCATCAAAGCTGGCCAACGGGCCTTCCAACTCTACTGCTGCGCGCCGTTGTTGCGCGTGGGTGTGCGCGCTTTGCAGGGCAACCAAGACATGTTCGTTCTCCGGCTCGGTGCTCGCAAGCTGTTTCAAACGTTCATTGAGTTGCGCGCGATGCAGATGGCATTCCGCCAGAAAACCGTCACTCACCGGTGAAAAATCATGAAGGCGCTGCACCAGCGTGTCCCACGCCGCCAGCGCTTCAGCCGGGCGCTCGAGTTTTTCAAGTATCAAACCGCGATGGTAAAGCGTGCTGATGTTTTGCGGGAAACGTTCATATAGCCAGGAGTTGATCTCCAAGGCCGCGGCATAATCTTTCTCGTGTACGCGAATCGTTTGCAGCGCATACGTTGCATCAATGGCGAGGTAACGGCCGCGCCGGCGAATATCTTCCAGCGCGGCAATGGCTGCCGTGCGCTTGTGCTTGAGCATGCCCAGGCCAAAATCGAGTTTGGCGCTTTTCCAGTATTCGTACAACGCCAGTCCCAAACCGGGATCGACAAAACTCGGATCCATGCGCAACGCCCGTTCCATCGCATGCAGCGACAGCACCGCATCGCGGAAACCGGCGCCCCATTCGCCGCAGCGAAAGCGGTGCAACCCGCGATACCCGCGGCTCGTGCCGAGCATAAACAACATTTCAGGCGTCGCGTGCTTGCTCACCTGTTTGTCGGCGAGCTGAACCGCGCTCTTGATCAAACTGTCAAACTTCGCTTCAAATAGACGTACGCGATAATCGCGCATCATGGTTTGATAAATATTGGCGGCGAGCAAATAACCGGCGGGATCATCAGGCCAATTACGCCGCAGCTTGGCGCACGTTGCCAAACCGTCGTCAAATTGCCCGGACTGCAATTGTTCGAAGCTGCGCTGGATTAAGTGTTCACGGGTTTCAGGAGACTGCGCCCTCGCATTTTGCCAAATCAAAAGGGATATGTAAAAAAGAAGAGGAATTCGAAGTCGATTACACATACGTTTAGTTTCTCCCGGCTTTGCAAAGGATCATGCGATCACGTGGTACATGCCTTGGGTCTCGTATTGTCTGGAGCGAACAAAAAGCAAGCCCGCGCTTGCGCTACTTGTCCACTGTTGTCAGCGGGATTACCGGCAATGAACGTGTCGCCGGTTCCGGTAAATGCGGCGAGCCATTGCCATTGGAATGACTGTTACTCTTGCCGTTTCCGCGCGAAATACCGCCGCGGCGCAGCAGTTGATACGCGGCTTTTGCCATGCCCAGCGGTTCATTATCCAAATATGAATCCCGATAGACGCAAAGAATCGAGCAGCCGACTTCGCAGCCTTTATAGCTGTTATAATGTTCCTCGATATCGGCGCGCGTGTATTCCACGATTGGTTTGTTCAACCTGCCGATCTGAGAATGGCAAAATTGCGTATTGCCATGTTCATCGACATAAAGCGAGCGCGCGCCGGCGCGGCATTTCCATGAAGGTTGTTCGCCTTCCAGCAAACGCTTGCCATACTCGTATTCGATAAACGAATTAGGATTGCCTTGTTGGTAATGATGGTCCCACAGCTCGATATAGTCCGGGCCGTTGATCTCGATAATGCCTTTTTCATTGTGAATTGGATTGACGCTGGCAAAAAAGCCCAGGCGTTTAAGCTCGGTAACGGTTTCCTTGAAATGCGCCCTGGAATTCTCACACAACACGAGATTAACATACACATCGAATTTTGCCAGCCGCCGCAAGCGCTCGAGCTTGGGCATAATCGACTTCATGGTTTTCTGAATGTAGCCGGTTTTGTCGGGCATGAGGGCATCGATGCTGACTTGCATATTGCTGAGGCCGGCCTCGTTCAGACTTGCAATGATTTTGTCCGACAACAGGAATCCATTGGTCGTGATGGAGACTTGAGCATCGCGATCGGCATAGGCTACGATTTCAGCAATCTGCGGGTGCAACAGCGGCTCGCCTCCCAGCATGGTAATGTTGATGACTTTCAGGCGATGCAGCGCGTCAATGCGCGCCTTCAAAACATCGAAGGGAATGGGCGGAGAGAAATTGTCATATTCCGTGCAATAACCGCAGCTCAAATTGCAGCGTCGGGTAACGATCAATTGCGCCTGGATTGGCGCTTTGTGAATCAACACGCGCGCAATCGTGCGCAATGGATTTTTGACGCGCATTGGTATCCTCCATGACTGGTTGCCTTTTGTTCTCCATAACATTCACCGCGAAATCAAAATGCGGATTTCGGATGGCAATGTCAAGGACAGGCTCACAGGCTGAGCGCGGCCCGGACGGGCAATATCTGCGATACTCTTCACCAGATTGCTAAACGGCAAAGAGCCTAAAGCTTTCAAATTAATTCGTGCGAAAATGCCATTTGGGCCCAATAAAACTGCGTTCTCCGGAATGGGCAATGACACGCCAGTAATACGTTTTGTTCGCCGTCATATCATTTGGCAATACTTGATTCATTGCTGTTAGTCCGCGCGTAATTTCTTTTGTCGCGTCAAGCGTATCGAACAAGACGGAAAAGGTTAGCGGCAGTTTGCGGGGATTTTGTACGCTCCAACTCAGCGATGATAGTGAATCGAGCGAGGGCGTCGCGCCGTCGGAAGGTTGGGGATCGACGATAGGCAGGCCAGCATAAACCGTGTCGGGATAGTCGAAGCGCTTGCCGTTTGCATAAAGACTGTTGTCAAAGCGGCAACCCAGAATCAAACCGGATTCTTTCAAATTCTCAAATATAACTTTGCACAGCCCGCCGGAATCGCCGAAGGGCAAACTTGCGCCTGCCGGCGCCGCCAGCACAATGTAACCCTGCGCGTCCGGTCCTTCAAGACGCCAGCCTTCGCATAGCCCGCCGTCTTGCGCTTTGATGATCTCCCAACGCGCCGGCAAATTCGTGTCCAGGCGGAACCTAAATTTGTCAATGTTACGCGGCAGATGATCCGCGTTGAAGCGAATCTCGGCGCGCTGATTGATCACGCCGGATTCTTCATAGCCGATGCGGCCCACGCGATCGTCGTCATAGATCGCGCCGAGATCCAGCGTTTGCTCGAAAAAGTTGCTCTCTCCCGCCCAATCGATTTGCACACGCACGGCATGTTTGCCGGTTTTCTTCAGTGTTAGATAACTGAGCTTGTATTGCTGGCGCAAATTGCGCGCGGCGAGCGCCCACTGCTGGGTAAATGCCGCAAAATCGGCCGCGCCAAAATATTCCCCGCCGGTGGCGCGCACCAGGGTTTCGAATATCGTGTGTTCCGCCAGCGCGCCCGTGCCGATAGCATGAATACGGACTTTTCTTTTCGCCGCGAGCGCGATAATCTCCTCGGGCTTATGCTCGCTGCTGGTGTCATAGCCGTCGCTGATCAACAACACGACTTTCTCATGAGCCGCTTGTGGCGGGTTCGGAAACAAGCTCACGCCGGCGTGCAACGCGTCCCAACAGCGGGAAGCGCCGTATTCGATGCCGGATTGCAGAAACCGGTCGAGCGCCTGGACCAGAGCAGATTTGTCGCTGGTGAAATCACTGATCACGCCGGGTGTTTCATTGCGATCGTGAAACTCCACCAGCGCGATGCGATTCGCCGGACCCAGGGTGTAAATAAGTGTCTTGATGTGTTGCACGGTCAACTCGATGCCGGAAACATTGTTTTCACGCCACAACGCCATGCTGCGGGTGAAATCCAACACCAGAACCAGCTCCAGGTGTTGGCGTACCGTCGTGTGAACAAAGAAGCTGGTTTCCGTGGAGTCGAGGGGAACGCCGTTTTCCAGAATGCGCGTGGCCGCCGCAATCTCTGCCGCCGGACGAAACAATGTTTGGCCCTCGCGTTCGTGCAACGAAAACGTGAATTGCACCTGGCTGGGTTTGATCGGATAGGTGTTGAGATCGCGAAACTGCAGGCTGTTTTCTTCGCGAATGATGTTGGTTGCGGGCGGCTCCGGCGGCGTTGGATCCGAGGGCGAAGGGTAATGACAAGAACATGCCAGGCACGCGGCAAGAATGAGGGCGCCCCAGCTCAAATATTTTGTTGCAGCGACCATGATGCGTTCTGAGCCAATGCAATTTGGTGAGCAGCCAACCTCCTTTCCCAATCACGAAATGAACTATACCCGCATGATCGCGGTTTTGAAGATGCGCGCGTTACAAAAATGATACAGTTATTCGCAGGAACATTGGCGTGGCAGTCGACAGAAACTCAAAAAAAGACTTCAAAAGCGACTTTGATTTCATTATATTCCCATCCCATGAAAAATAGATTTTATACTGGCAGTCCAATCTGATCAAAAAAGGGTTGCAACAACCCTTTCCCTGCCCATTTCTTTTTCACCAAAAAAGTTTGATCACCGTTTTGAACTCAAGCAGAGGTACGTCGCGTGTCGATTATTTCAGAGGTTAACAAGCGCAAAACATTTGCCATCATCAGCCATCCGGATGCGGGAAAAACAACGTTAACGGAAAAGCTCTTACTTTACAGCGGGGCAATCCAGATTGCCGGCGCGGTCAAATCCAATAAAATAAAAAAGACGGCAACGTCTGATTTTCTGGAGATTGAAAAACAAAGAGGGATATCCGTAACCACTTCCGTTCTTTCTTTCGATTACAATGATTACAAAATCAATCTTCTGGATACGCCCGGTCATAAAGACTTCGCCGAAGATACCTACAGAACGTTAACCGCTGTAGACAGCGTCATTCTCGTTATTGACTGTGTTAAAGGCGTTGAAGAGCAAACGGAAAGATTGATGCAAGTCTGCCGCATGAGAAACACACCGGTTATCATTTTCATTAACAAATTGGACCGGGAGGGCAAGGATCCGTTTGAATTGTTGGATGAGCTGGAGTTGAAGCTTTCCATCAACGTCCGGCCTTTAACCTACCCGCTGGGCATGGGTTCGCGATTTCGCGGCGTTTACAACATTTACAAAAACTCTTTTGCGTTCTACAAACCCAACAAGAGAAAAATCGAAGAAGAAATAAGCGTTTTCACCGGTTTATCTGATCCCGGCCTTGATAGAACCTTTGGCAATGAGGCGCAGAAGTTAAGGCATGACGTTGAATTGATAAACGGTGTTTATGATGATTTTAGTGTTGAGCGATATTTGAGCGCCAATCTGGCCCCGGTATTCTTTGGCAGCGCGTTGAATAATTTCGGCATCAAAGAACTCATTGACACGTTCACGGAGATTGCCCCCTCGCCCACAGCTAGAGAAACGACAAACGGGGTGGTTAAGCCGGAAGACAAAAAATTCAGCGGATTTGTTTTTAAGATTCACGCCAACCTGGATCCGAAACATAGAGATCGCATTGCTTTCTTGCGGGTTTGTTCGGGTAAATTCGAGAGAAACAAGTTTTATCATCATGTTCGGTTGAACAAGCTGCGCAAGTTTGCCAATCCGGCTTCCTTCATGGCGCAAAGCAAATCTCTTCTGGAAGAGGCATTTCCCGGCGATGTGATTGGTTTATACGATTCAGGTATTTTTAATATTGGCGACACTCTCACCGAGGGGGAAACCTTGATGTTCAAGGGCATTCCACGATTCTCCCCGGAAGTTTTTAGAGTTATTCGCAATGCCCATCCCTTCAAATCCAAGCAATTGGAAAAGGGCATTCAATATTTGACGGATGAAGGATTGGCGCAATTGTTTACCCAAAACTTGGGGAACACCAAAGTGGTGGGCGTGGTGGGAGAGCTGCAGTTCGATGTTTTAAAATACCGTCTGCTCAATGAATATGGCGCACGCGTGGAGTTTCTGCTGCTGCCTTCGTACAAAGCGTTCTGGCTGGAATATAATTCCCGCAAAGACATTGCTTATCTAGAACAACTATACTCGCACAACCTGTACTTCGACAAGAACAATAATCTTGTTTTTTTGGCAGAAACACAGTTTGCCTATAGCATGGCGCTGGAAAAATGTCCAAATGTAAAATTCCTATCCTCAATTGAACACAACGATCTCACCCTCAGCCTGGAAAATGCAGCAGATGGTTGTCATGAATTGTAGATTATGCGCCGCACCAAAGACTGAGAAGGTTCGCGGCGCCGATGAAAGAGTTTATTATTTATGCCCGAGTTGCCGGCTCATCGGCGTTGCGCCACAGCATTTTCTTTCGGCTCACGAAGAAAAAGCAAGATACCTGACCCACAACAACGGCATTGCGCATCAGGGGTATGTTGATTTTCTGAGGCGGGCCGTCATTCCCGCCCTGCCTTTTTTGAAAGAAAATATGCTGGGCCTGGATTATGGCTGCGGATATGCGCCAACCTTGTCGATCCTTCTCGCCAGGGAAGGTTATCGCTGCGACAACTACGATCCGTATTTTGTCAGCAATGATTTGAATGCGACGTATGATTTTATTTTTTCCACGGAAGTTTTCGAGCATTTCCGCCAGCCGAGGCGGGATATCGAAAAAATCGTCAATCTGTTGAGACCGGAGGGAATATTGGTGGTGATGACGGCGCGCTGGGCGGATCTCGCAAGCTTTCGCAATTGGTATTACACCCGCGACGCTTCTCATGTGGCGTTCTATCACGACAAGACTTTCACCTACCTCTGCGATGAATTCGGCTTTCAAAATATTTTTGATGACGGACAGAGAATCTTGTTGCTCAGAAAAATTTAACTTCAGGGTTTATGGATTATATAAAATTCCTCATTGATTCCTGAGGGCGCCAAGCCATGATTTCACTTGCATTATTCAGACCGCGCGTCAAGGGTCACCACAATTCCCCCACCCGGGGTCAGGATAATTCCCCCACCCCCTGCGGGAGGAAGCGGTTTAAGATAGGCGGAAATGCGCCGCGGCGC
>SZPB01000320.1 GCA_030263535.1 Cytophagia bacterium CHB2 | reverse complement strand
CTGAGCCGGTGCTGATCACCGTAAGATTGCCGCTGATGGTATTACCATCCAAAGCCAAATCGCGATTCGAAGTCAGCCCCGGCGTGTTGAGCGTGAGATGGTAATAATCCTGTCCGCGATTTTCGGGCGCGGTGCTGGTTATGCCGGTGAACAATGCGGCCGAACCTTCCTGCCAGACAGCCAAGGGCACGCTGCCACCGTTGCGGGCGTGTTCATAAACCGCACCATTGGTGAAGGTCAGCGTATCTTGCGGCACGACGGCGCCACGATTGACCAGATTTCCGTTGACGACAAAAGGCCCGATGATTGCCATGGTGCTCGAATCGGCAACTTCGAAATGAATCCGGCCGCCGGCATAGGTCACGTTCTTGAATGCCACTTGCTGCGTGTCGTTTTTCGCCAACACGAATTTTGCATTCCCTGGCGTGGGATTGGAGTTTTGCGTCGCAGCGCTGTCCATCGAGAAATTGCCTTGATGCAAATACCATGTTGTCGTTCCGCTGCCATTGCCTTGTGATCCCCGCGCAAGGGAGAAGTTGCCGCCGGTGACATTGAGGTTGCCGTAATGATGGACGATGAATGTAGTCTGCGCATTGCTGGTGCCCTGCACCGCAAATTGGCCGTCCTCGACGATCACATCACCCATGATCGCGAACGCCGCCGTGTCGTTGGCGGCAATGGAAGTCAATTGCCATCGAAATGCGCCAGTATTGATCACTCTCACAACGCCGCCGATGACGATGTCATTCCACCCCATGTCGCGGTTGCGGCCCAGATTGGGCGTGTTGAAGGTGAAGTTGTAGAAGCTTTGATTTCTGTTGGCCGGCGCGTCCTGGATGGTGCCAGTCAGAAGCGCCGTTGATCCCTGTCCCCACGTCGCTACGGGTATGCTGCCGCCATCGCGGGCATGTTCGTAGGTGCTGCCATTGTCAAACGCCAAAGAACCCGAGCTGATCTCGACGATGCCGGTTTCTTCCACTTTGACATAGCCGGCAACACTCACCGCAATATCCACGCGCACGGTGTCATCACCGCGCACGGTGATGGTTTCGCTTCCCGCCGGAGCATTGACCGCCGCGACCCAGTTGGTTCCATCGAACGTTTCCCAGGTTGAGGCATCGCCCCAGTTCCCGCTGGCTGCGGAACGATAATCTCCCGCTTGCTGTGCCAGGGCCGGGCTTGAAATGAATACCGCAATTGCAGCGGCGCAAATTGTTCGTTTCACAATTTTCATGAGACCCTTCTCCATTTTTGTGATGGTTTACAGGGTTGATATGTGACGCATGCAAGTTCACAATGGAACAGCTTGTCACTCAGCCTGTTGCACTGTTACCGTGAAAATCTCTTTGCTTTGTCATCCCGAAGGAACCTTGTGAAGTATTAAGCACGGGGCCCAGTACCATACAGAATTCCTGCGGATTGACAGCCGGGGAAGCCCTCTGGAACATCGGTAACAGAGTGCCGGCTGCACTGACCGCAAAGCCTGTCTATATCACTTCATCAAGACCATGCGTTTCATGCCCACAATTTCTCCCGCCTGAATTCGGCACAAATAAACGCCATTGCTAAGATGGGCGGCATCAAACTGCACGTTATGCACACCAGCAGCTTTGCGACCATCGAACAACGTGGCGACTTTCTGCCCGAGCGTGTTGAATACTTCAACGGTGACCCGAGAGGCAGAAGGCAGTCCGAATCTTACGGTCGTGGATGGATTAAAAGGATTGGGATAATTCTGTTCGATGAAGAACGATACCGGCACATCTTGTTGCCGCTCGGCAACGGAAACCGGAACCTTGAGGCTTCCACCTTCAAACGAAATCGATCCATTCGGGCCGAGCGTGAACGGGATGGTATTGTCAAACTCGCCCGCCACCAGCCTGAGCACGCCGTTGATGGTCGTGGCTTGCGACAGCGTCACACCCGCGGCGTTATTGCTGATGAGATCGGTGACGGTGGTTGGCATGCGCGCACTTGTGACTTGCGCAGCAGCGCCGTTGAATCCGTAACTTGATCCCTCCGCCAGCGTCACCGCTCCGGTGACCGCGCTGAGAATCTCTGCCACGCCGCCGGGAAGGGCGGTCAGCAATGTTGCGCCTTCATTCACTGTGAACGTGCCGCTGCCTGCCAGCACGCCCGCACCCATATCGAGCGTCGTGCCGCTGCTTACTTCAATGGGAAGAGCCGTCAACGTATTTCCTGTTCCCAACGTCAGAGTCTGCGTGCCCGCCTTCGCAAAGACGAATTTCGCGCCGCCCGGTGTGGCGTTGGAATTTTGAGTTGTCGCGTTCGACATGGAGAAGTTGCCTTCATGCAGATACCACGTTGTCTTGCCGCCTGCTTGTGAACCGCGCGCAATCGAGAAGTTGCCGCCGGTGACAACAATATCGCCGTAATGATGCACCTCGAAAACGGTTTGGGCGTTGCTCGTTCCTTGCACGGAGAATTGCCCGGCTTCCATGATAACGTCGCCCATGATGGTCACGATTGCCGTATCGGTGGCGAGCGCGGTGGTGAGGTACCAACGATTGGTGGTTCCGGTCGTGATGACGCGGACATCGCCGCCAACGGTGTTGCCGTTCAGGTTCATGTTGAGATTCGAGAGCAAGCCGGGAGTATTGAAGGTGAGGTTGTAGTAATCTTGATCTCTGTCGTTGGGAGCGGTGGTCGTAACGCCCGTTATCAACATGGTTGAGCCTTCCGCCCAGGTCGCCAGCGGTACCCGGCCGCCGTCGCGATCATGCTGATAGATGCCGCCATTGGCAATGGTGAGGTTCACATCAGGCTCTACGATGCCCTGATTGACGAGCGTGCCGGTGATCGCAACCGGCACGTTGACGAATATTGAATCCGTGCTCAGTATTGTGATGGTTTCAGACCCGCTCGGCGGTGTGGCAACGTTGGCCCAGGTGGAACCGTTGTACCGCTGCCAGCTCTGCGCCACACTCCAATTACCGCTGGCGCGCGTGCGATAGTCTCCCACTGATTGGGCTAAAAGAGATGAAGATAAGATCAGCATGAAAGTAAAAGCGAGCATCATCGTAACAATTTTTTTCATGATGCGCCTCCTTGTCATGAGTTGTGGAGTTGAGGTGATGGAACTATGTCTTTTGTTAATGTTGCCAGGGTATCTCATATGAAAGTTGTGCGACGAACGTGTGACGCCGCTCGCGATTCTTGCTGATGGCGCTGGCCCAAATGTCTTGGTACTTCATCAAGGCGTTTTCATACGTCACACTCAAATGCAGGGCCGATTGCGTGATTCCGACGCCGGCGGAATAAACCGTGTACGTCACCGGTTCGCCTTCGATTTGATTTCCTTCCGGCTCGAAGACTTCCGCCTCGCCGCGCATGCCGCCGCGCAGCGCCAGCCAGGAGGCAATTCTATACTCCGCGCCGATGCGAAAGAGCGAGGTGGAAAGCCAGGGCGAGATTTCAACGCCGCTCGCATCGCGATATTTGGCGGAATCATAAGGACGAAACTCATATTCCAAGCCCAGAGTTAGATTCTCTTTTGGTGTGAGCGCAAGGCCAAGCCGGCCGCGCCAGGACAGTCGCAATTCGTCTTCACCTTGAATCGTCGAAAGTGCCGGCGTGCCCGTGGTATCCGTTGCCACCTGCATGCTATAGTTTCGCGTGATTGTTGCCGGCGGTTTAATGGAAAAACCCACGCTGACGAAACGTCCGGTGAGAATGCTGCTCAGAGTAAATTCCGTGCCGCTGAAATCCGAAGTGCCCGTCTTGGTGATTCTGCGGTAAATCGAATCCGCGCGAAAAGCATTTGAATAGAATGTGAGACTTCCTCGGGCCACCTCTTGCTCGACGTCATCACTGCTGCCGTCCAAGATCATCCCACTGAAACCAAGGGAAACATTTTTCATCACGCTGCCGGCCAGGGCAATGCCGTAACCTTGTAGCGAGCCTGCACGAGAACGTGACGTCTGCGACCAATTCACCGGCAGAGGATTATCATCACCCGGGCGCAGTGTTGGCAGCGGGCGTTGCGACAGGATGTTGGGAGAAAGGACATTGTTGTTTTGATAATAATGATTCAAGTCGGCGTAGTTGACTGCGCCGATTCCCGCAACCATTTTGATCTTTCCCAATGAAAACGGCATTGCCAGCAATGCTTGTAACGGCTTGCTGTGATTTTTCGAGCGTGACCAGTTTGGCCCAATGTTGTCGTAGGGTCTTTGCACCGTATCCTGCGCCGTAAAACCGACGAGCATCGTATCCGGGTTCGGAATTCTCGCGGTCAGGCCTTCCAACAGCAGGCTGAGATTCGAGTAGTATCTCACCGGGGCATAATTCTGCTCTTGTTCCAAATCCTGGGAGAACCAAAGTCCGCCAAGCGCTGCCTGCATTCCAGTTATTGAATGCAACGCTGCCGGATTCTGAAACATCAATCCGGCGTCTTGTTTGACGCCGATGGTGACGCCGCCCATGGCCCGGCTTGCGGCAGAATGCAGCGAGTAGTGATCGATTCCCTGAAACGTCAGCGCGCCGCCGTTGCCTTGCGCGAAAAGTGATCGCGCCAAAAGAAAAAGCAGCACGCAAAACCGCAGAGTGGCAGAGAATACGCAAAGTTCCTGCTGGGCGATTTCTCTGCGTCTTTGCGCCTGTGCGTGAGAGTTTTTCCTTTTTCTGTAGACGATGAAATTTTTCATGGTAGCGCAATCCCTAAACTGATCCGCTGAACATTGCCGAGATAGGTGCCCATGGCGCCATAGCTGTAATCAGCCGACAGCCGGATGCCTTCGAGTGCATGCTTGACGCCGCCGCCGAGCGTCAATCCGTCGAAATCGTAGTTGAACTTGTAACCGCCGCGCAAGGCGAACGAACCGGCAAACTCATATTCCACGCCGGCGTGTATCTGTTGCGCGTAATCGTTGGGATGGAAGATGTCAAGTGCTGCGCTCAACCGGTTCTCCGTGCTGCCGGAGCGCAACAGACCCTCCGGCCCGATGATGTCCGCGCCAATGCCGAAGCGAAACAGCAGCGGCACAGGATTCGATTCCTTGGCATATTTCACATCCGCTCCGAAATTCTGCACCGCAGATCCGATATGAATCGAGCGATAACCGGTGTTGTAGCGAATGCCGAAATCGAAGAGCAAGCCGTTCGCCCAGGTGTCGACCTCTTCGAGCACGCCTTGTCGCACTTGCGCCGTCAGCTTCCGGCCATCATACAGTGATTCATGTGCGTATTTCAGACCCAGGCCCACGGAGAACTTGTCGGTGAGATCGCGGCCATACGATACGCCGACGACGTAGCTGTAAGGGCTGAAGGTTCTTCCCGTCAGGCCCGGCCCTTCGGGATTGCTGATGTAGGGGCGCGCGGTGGTGGTTTCTTCGAATTCACCGAAATCGACATACTGGACTTGCAGGCCGAGCGCGCCGAATCCTTCAATGGCGAGCGCGAAGGCGAGTGCGCCCTGTTGGGAATCAAAGAGCCAGTTGGTGTAGGTGGAAGTCAATTCCATGTTGTCGAGCCGAGCGAGGCCGGCGGGATTCCAAAACATTGCCTCGGCGCCAGTGGCCCACACGGCATAAGCCTCGCCCAACGCCGTGGCGCGCGCCGAGGGCATCACTTTCAAAAACTGCATTGAGGTGCTGCCCACCTTCTGCGCATGCGCGGCGGGGAGGCAGAGGACGCCAGCGCCTATAAGAGCGGCGCTAATTTGCATTTTGAGAGAATTCATGATGATTCTCAGTATTGGTTAAAAAGGCAAAACCATTTGGGGCAAAACCATTAAAGGCTTCATTTGAGAATTGTTCTAAAAACCACGCGATCATGATCAAAGTTGATCCAATGAACAGCTTTGAGCGAGGTATAGTGAAGGAATCGCCGCAAATGCTTCTCATTGGACATTTCGTCCCTGGTCACAGCCGAAATCTTGAACGCGACACTTGAATTGAGCAAATGAGCCTTTTGACTGCCCAACACGCGCGAGCCATCCTTAATTTCGAGTTCTTTTATTACCTTTGCTTCGCCACCAAGCAAGTGAACAATGGCATCATAGAATAAATTAAAATCAAGAAACGCACCCCACTCCTCCAGAAGATGTCTAGACGTTCGCTTGAGCCAAATGCTGTCTTCATCAACCTCTTGCCAATGGTTATCGTCAATACGAAAAGCATAGCGACTCTCGGGAGTCAAGTTGGTGGAGACAAAGCGATGTTGAACCGAGGGCGGCCGCATGTTGATGAGCTTGCCATGATTGAGTCCGGCTAACAGGAGATAATTAATTGTTTGCTTCTCATGTTCGCCGGTGAGAGCCTGTGCCGTCTTTAATTCATAGATGCCGTTATCGATCAGCAAATCGATTTTATAGATCTTTGTGAAGTCATTGAATGACACGTATATTCGAGCCTCAAATGCAACTCTTTCGAATCCGGCTCTTTTGCACCTATAAGCAAGTTCATTCTGATAAATCCTTTCATCCCAAAACCTTCCGAGGTCACGATGAATTGAAAAAACGATTCCCATTACTTTATAGTCCAGCGCGTGAAAATCGTCACAGGAAATCGGCTTTGTCTGAACCCCCAACCGAATCGGCATCGTTCCCACCTCACTCTCAAAATGGTTTTGTCCTTAATGGTTTTGCCTTCTGTTTTTCTGCATTTAATGAATGACCACAAACTTGCCGCTGGACCGTGCGCCGGTGTCGCGGTCTTCGACGACAAAGTAATACACCCCAGAAGCGATGATTTGATTGTTGATGCTGAGTTGATACCAGGGATTGCCGTACGTTTCCCGGTCATGCTCGCGCGTGATGATCAACTGCCCGGTGTAAGAGAAAATTCTGATGGTGCAACGCTTCGTCAATCCCAGAAACTGAATGCGATCGTTGATCTCTCCACCCGGATCCGAACCCGTCAAACCGCTCGTCACGATCAGCGGATTGGGCACGACATAAACCTTCCCGAGAGATTCAGCCGGAGGCGCCTGCGTTTCGTGTGTCGTCAAATTCGTCATGCCGCTTCTCCCGCCCAGTTGATCCACCGTGACCACGGCATATGCAACATTATCCCCGAGATTGCTGTTGGGATCGAGCACATCATATTCGCCGTTGCGGAAGTAGCGCGGATCTCCCGCCGACACGGAATCGATGATCGTCCAGGGACCCAAAGGATGAGGCGCGCGCATCACCTCGTAGTGACTGAAGGCCGCATGCAAGCGCGGTGAAGTGAAGGCTTCGACCTGCGGACCCCAAATGATCCGGTTGGCCGCCGCACGCGTGTCTTCAATGCGAATGGCAGGCGCCGGAAATGGGATCGAAACGGTGTTGTAGCGGCCGGTTGCCGGCGCTGCTTCGGGTTTGTATTGCAGCGTATCGTGCTTCACCAGA
>SZPB01000319.1:4547-11921 GCA_030263535.1 Cytophagia bacterium CHB2 | reverse complement strand
GCATGCGCGAAATATCAGCCAAGTCTTGCAGGCGTCCCGCGCGAAATTTCATGAGCACGAGATAGGCCAGCGGCACTATCGGCAACCCCTGTGCATCGCGATTATTTTGCGCAGCCGCAATTGCGTCAGACCACCACGACTCATGGCCTTCGATGACATCGACAAGCTTGCCATCTGGCGCACGCCACGTTGATCCGCCGATAGTTAAATCTCCTTGATGCACAAATCCGGCTGTAAGAAATTTTTGACGCGCTTTTGCAGAATTTGAAGCCGTAATCGCGATATCGATTTTTTGCGTCAACTGCTCCGGCATGTAGAGTCGGGTCGCAACCGCTCCAGTAACAGCAAATTGTAGAGGTACGAGTGCAGTCACCAGATTAGGCCAACTCATAGCGGTTGTCCTTTTGGTTAGGAATTCCAGACTGCTGCCCGAGCCGGGCTTCAAATGGCGCCGAGCAAGATCAAGCATGACGCGGCGCTTGTTACTGATGATTTCTGAAGCAGTAAGATTCATGTCGTCGAGATTCGCGTCTGTTAAGCAATGTCGTGATTCATGCGTTTGAATTTTGTCTCGCGTGCGCAACGAAAAGGAAGATAAGGAATTCACAGGGATTTTTCAACGACGCATTTCCCAATGAAGATCTGCCAAAAAAAATTGAATAGCAAAGCTATAACGCTTGCCATTTAACGTGCGGCGTTATATATTTACTTTGTGATCCACTCGTTTAAAGACAAAGAGACTGAAAAAGTCTTTCAGCGCAATTTTTCTCGGAAGCTGCCCCAAAGCATTCAGCGCCCCGCTTTTCGTAAGTTGCGTATGTTGAATCGCGCGGTCACGATCAACGATCTCCGCGTTCTGCCCACAAACCGGCTCGAATCATTGCACGGCGATCGTGAGGGCCAATACAGCATTCGAATAAATGACCAATGGAGAATATGCTTTAAATGGCGCGATGGCCATGCCTATGAAGTAGAGATCGTTGACTATCATTAGGAGTCGTTATGCCCACAAAAAAAATCCTCCCGCTACACCCCGGTGAAGTCTTATTGGAAGAATTTCTGAAACCCATGAATCTCAGCCAAAATCGGGTAGCGCTCGATATCGGAGTTCCGCCACGGCGTATCAACGAAATCGTGCTCGGCAAACGCAGCATCACCGCTGATACCGCACTGCGGTTGGGACGTTACTTTGGCATGTCGCCGCAATTTTGGCTGGGATTGCAGATGGATTATGATCTTGACGTAGAGGAAGACCGCAGCGCAAAGCGGCTAGATCGCGAAGTGCGAACATTTGTCAGGGCAATTTGAATAGATTATCATCCACGATCCAATGGCCTACGGCTTTGTTGATCGACATGATTAACGAACTTCTAACAGACCAAAATCAGACCTCTCCGAGGCGATGCGCAATATCGCGTGTCTGCTGATAGAGTCGCAAGTAGTCGCCATAGAGTTGATTATAAATCTGCCTACGGCTGCTCTCGGGTTGAATGATGCTTTTTACCCGCACCCACTGCACGAGATCCTCGCGCCGCAGCACGCCAGCCGCCAAGCCTGCCAGGAAGGCATCACCATAGCTAGCGCCGATCGTTATTTCCGGAACGACTTGCGGAACGCCAGAGATATCCGAAACAATTTGCAGCCAGGTCTTGCTTTTAGTGCCGCCGCCCACTGCCACAATCCGCTTTACGCTCGCACCGACTTGATTGAACGCTTCGATATTATGGCGAATGCCGTATCCAACGCCCTCTAGCACTGCGCGAAACAAATGCGCTCGCGAATGCGCCAGCGTGAGGCCAGCGATGACACCGCGCGCTTTGGGATCATTGATGGGCGTGCGCTCACCGCTGAAGTAAGGCAGTACCAGCAATCCGCCTGCGCCCGGCGTCACGGATTCCGCTTGTTGAAACAGCGTCGCATAAGCGGATTCATCCGGCAAATCCGCCGTCAGTTCATCGCGAAACCAGCGTGTGAGCGACCCGGTAGTGGCCATGCCCGCGGCGAGATTGTATTGCCCCGGAAACGCGCCGGCCACGGTCCACATGCGCGGATCAGGCGTGGGCTTGCCGACCACCAGAATGAAGAACGCGGTGCTGCCGTACATGATCATCAAATCACCGGGATGCACCGCGCCCACGCTGATGCCCTCGCTCAACGCATCGACCGCGCCTACGGCCACCGGCGTACCAACCTTGAGGCCGGTCTCGGCTGCGCCCAGCGCACTCACGCGCCCCGCAAGTTCATCACTCCAGCCCAAGCGCGGCAAACGGTCGAGCGGCGCAATCTCCTCAGCAAAACGCGGCGACCATTCCAGCTTGGCAATATCCATCAGCGGCATGTAGTGACTGGCGGTATGGCGATCCATCACTTTCTCGCCCGTCAAGCGGTAAATGAGATAACTGCTGGCGGTGGTGAGATGCGCCGTGCGCTGCCACACCTCCGGCTCATGGCGCTGCAGCCAAAGAATCTTCGGCCCGACGGCCTGACTGCTCAACGCCATGCCCGAAAAGGCGTAGATACTGTCTTCACCGAGTTTTTGATTGAGCCATTCAATCTCCGCGCTGGCGCGCGCATCGACGCCATAGAGAATGCCCTTGCGCAACGGCTTGCCGGATTGATCCAGCGGCAACAAGCAGGGCCCAATCGCGCTCACCGCCAGGCCGGCAACGTCATCACCGGAGCAGGGATGGCCATCCAGTAACGCGCGGCAAATCTTGACAACATCGCCCCACCAAACGGCCTCCGCATCCTGCTCGGCCCAACCAGGGCGCGGCACCTCCATCTCATGCTCGACCACTTCCGTGCGCAGCACTTTGCCGTCAGGCTCAACCAACACACCTTTGCTGCTGTAAGTGCCGACATCAATTCCAAGCAAAAGCGATCCCATCTCAACCCACCTTTACTGTGCCGCACAGCCGCACGGTTAATCCCATTTCCGCGAACATTGCAGCCTTGGCTGCCAGAGCTTGATCAGCAGCTTTGGCATTGGGAGCGTAAGCCACTTGCACGTGATTGGATTTGTGTTTTGCCATCATTTGGTCACGCGAGACACCGTGCAGCAGCGCGTGCATGATCGGCCATTGCGGCGTCGTTGCCTGCCAGCGGCGCTCGGTTTCTGCAGCGGGAAGCGCGACTGCGGTACCGCGGCCGACATCTGCGCACAGTCGGCTGCGTTCGACATAGACGCGACTCCACACAATTTCGCCCGGCTTGCTGACGCCTTTGAGCGTGCCGCCGCCCAAACGAAAATACATCGGCGGCTGCCGCTCCGAAGTAGCGCCGGCATATCCGCCGACCAAATGTGAGGCAGGTGCAGCGCCGGAAATCATGAACAACCAAACGAAATCGTCAATACCCTCACCGCGATAATGCTCACCCCAGCGCAAATCGTGTAAGGTCGTGGCGGGATCAAAGCCCATTGCGCGCCACACGCGATTCGTCACGAGCGCATCCACGGCGCTGCCTTCATCCACTTCGTTGAAATGCGGCAGCGCCAGCCCGGCTAACAATTCTTCGTTGCTCCCTTTTCGATAAACCGGCGGCCGTTCGACATTGTTCAGCAAGCCTTCAGCCAGATCCGAGGCGGGCGCCATATCTTTCAAACCCTGTTGATATTGAATGCCGATAGCATCACAGCGGAATTCGGCCGCGAGGCGCACCGCCGCAATATACATCTGCAATTGCTCGAGAATCTGGGCGTCGGTCAATTCCGTCTCTTCGTTTGTCCCAGTGATGAACCGCATGCCGCGCTGCTCCAGCCACTGCCGCGCCGACAACGCCTCGGCCTCCGTCACTTCGCGCATGGCCGCCACCAACGCCGACTGGCTCATGCGTTCCTTGTACAAGCCCGTTGGGTTCAGCAACTCATCATCGATGATGGCGTTGTACATGCCCATGCAGCCTTCATCAAACACGCCGAGAATCGCCTTCTCCTGCTTCAGTTGCCGCGCCAGAGCAGTGCCGAGCCGGACTTCTGCTTTCGGCAGCTTGTTCAGGTTGAGCGGCCGCACATGGGTGAGATCATGCCGAATCTTACCTGTTTGCAACCACTTTTGCACCTTTTTGAGAAAAAACGAATCTGTGAAATCCTTGCTCCAAATCGTGCTGTAAGCCACGCCCATCTTGGTGAGCGAGCCGTTGAGATTGAGCAAGCCCACCAAACCCGGCCATTGCCCGCTCCAGTTGGCCACCGTCAAAATCGGGCCGCGGTGATCACGCAAACCCGCGAGCACGTGATAGCTGTACTGCCACACTGCCTCCGCCACGATCAATGGCGCCTCCGGCGGGATGTTTTGAAACACCTCCATGCCCATGCGCTGATGCCAAATGAAGCCATGCCCCAGCACCGGATCGTATGCATGCGCGCGCACTACCTTGGCACCCATCCCCTGCAGAGCCGCGCTCAGACGTTGCTCCATTTCCAATTGCGCCGGCCAGCAAGTTTGGTTGGCGGCGAGACGCAAATCGCCGCTCGCAATCAAATAAACCTCTCCGCGTTTGCGCCGCGGCGCTTTGCTCAACTTGGGAACTCGATAGGTATTCATAGGCGCTGGCTCCGTTTTGAAAAATCATTCGGTTCATGATAACTATTACGCATGTAGGGTCAAATCAACTCTGAGGCAAAATAAGAAACTTGCCGTTTTTTCAACGAAGCCCTTTGGCGGGAATGTAACTCTGCCGCAAAGGCGTTTTATTTGCCGATACAAAAATTTGCAAAGATCTCCCCCAGAATATCTTCCGTTGAAACTTCGCCGATTAACGTGCCCAATTGGTAAATCACCTCGCGCAAGTCAACGGCTACGAATTCCGCAGAAAGATTATTTTGCAACGATTGTTCCGCTGCCCGCAATGCTGCGCGCGCTTTTTCCAAACAAAGACGCTGGCGCAAATTGACATAATAAACGCCGTTTGTCTCCACCGTAGATTTCTTAGCAATCAAATCAACCAGGGCATTCTCAAGAGTATCAATGCCGGCGCTGGTTCGTGCGGAGGTTTTTATTGTCGTGATCTGCTCATGATCAAAACGGAACGCCTGGGGAGATTCCGGCAGATCTGTTTTGTTGCGAATGTGCAGGATTCCCAATAAACCCGGCTCAGGCGCGCGCGCGAGACAGGCATCGGCGATCACCTGATCCTCGTAATCCGCGGGCATGGAGCTGTCCGTGACAAAGACGATAATGTCCGCTTCCTGCGCGGCTTTGCGCGAACGCTCGATACCGATTTGCTCGATGGCATCGAGATGCCGCGCGGGCGAGAGCTCCGGCGCGCTGTTCAGGTCGAGGCGGCGAATACCGGCAGTATCGATGAGACGAAACAAATGCCCCTCCAGCCGGATTCGCTCTTCCACGGTGTCGCGCGTGGTGCCAGGAATCGGGCTGACGATGACGCGATCATGGCGCAGCAGCGCATTCATCAAACTGGATTTGCCGACATTGGGTTTGCCGATGATGGCAAGCTTCCACCCTTCTTTCAATGCTTGACCGCGCTCGAAGCCGGAAAGCAAGCGGGTGATCATCGCGTCGAGGTGCGTCAACTCGGCTTGCAGTTGGGCGCGATCGGCGAATTCAACATCCTCCTCGCTGAAATCCAAACCAAGTTCGAGCAGCGCGCAACCATGCAGCAAACGCCGGCGCAACTCACTCACTTGCCGCGAAAATGCGCCTTCGAGATGCGACAACACGTTTTGCAAATAAACCGGCGACTCCGCGTCAATGATTTCAGCAATGGATTCCGCTTGAATCAAATCGAGCTTGTGATTGAACACGGCGCGCCGGGTGAACTCGCCCGGCTCGGCGAGGCGGCAACCAGCCGCGCACAGTTGTTCGAGAATCAAGTTGGGCGCAAGTCTGCCGCCGTGGCAAAAAATTTCTACAACATCTTCGCCGGTGTAGGAATTGGGGGCGGGGTAACGAATGAGGGTGACTTGATCGAGGCGCTTGCCGTCGAGCGTATTCAGCCAGACGACATAAGAATGCCGGGGAGAAAGCGTTAAAATTTCTTTTCCGGCTGACAATAGCTTGCTAACACTTTGAAATGCCAACAGCCCGGAGACACGAATGCCGGCAATGCTTCCTCTGCCAGGAGGCGTCGCGATCGCGGCGATGGTGTCGTGTATGCCGGGGATTTCCATACTCAAAATAGTGCCGCCTGAAACTAGGCTTTGGATTTTTCGCCCGCAGAAATTGAAATCCCACAGAAAGCGAGGGCCGGGCTTTTCTTTCTGTGGGATTTCTTTTCTGCGGGCGATGCTTTTATTCGTCTGAATGTTTTTACTTCTTCATCAACCGCTTGCGCGAGAGCGCTGCGTGAAAGCCGCCTTTTTTAAGCTCGGCGCGTTCTTTCATTTTCTTTTTTCTCGCTTCGAGATCCTCGGGCGGCTTGGTCATGTACTTCTGCTGAATGATGCTCAGCACGTTGAACAACGCGTAGTATAAATTCAACCCCGAAGGAAAATTGTTGAACATCAAAGTGAACATGATGGGCATGACGTAAATCATGGCCTTTTGCTTGGGATCGGTGATGGACATTTTTTGTTGAATAAACATTGTGATGCCCATCAGCAACGGCAACAGGGCGACATGATTGCCATAAAACGGAATGGAGAACGGCAGTGTGAAAATTGTATCGGGCAAGGAAAGATCGTTGATCCAGCCGAAGAACGGCGCCTGGCGGAACGAGATGGTCGAGCTGAATACGGTGAACATGGCAAAGAGCAGCGGCATTTGCAGCAGCATCGGCAAACAGCCGCCGAGCGGATTGACGCCGTACTCCCGGTACATCTTCATCATCTCTTCGTTCAGCTTCTGCGGCTCTTTGGAATATTTTTCTTGCAACTCCTTCATTTTGGGCTGCAACACCTGCATCTGCTTCATCGACTCGTTGCTCTTTTTGGTGAGCGGGTGCAGGATGATTTTTATCAGAATTGAAAAGATGACGATGACAAGGCCATAGTTCGGCACGAAGTTGTGCAGCCATTGCAGCGACTTGAGCGCAGCCCAACTAAAGGGACGAATGATACTCCAACCCAAATTCATAATACGCTCAACCCCAAGGCGCTCAAGAGTGTCATACTCCAGCGGGCCGAGATAGACTTTCAATTGATGAGACGTTGGGCCTTGTCGCGCCAGCGGCATTTTCAAATCAATTTGATAGCTTTTGAGCCGGGCATCAGCGCTGGGAACATAGGTGGTTGTCCCTGACAATTTCACGCCGCGCGCGGGCTGCGACTCGGGAATCAGGGCGCAGGCGAAATATTTCGTGCGCATCGCCGCCCAGCTAATGTCCCGTTCGTCCTCCTTTAATTCTTTATAAGCCTCATCGCTTACATCCAAGTCGAGCAAGTCATCGCCAATGAAGGTATAGGCCTTAGTATCT
>SZPB01000319.1:0-4541 GCA_030263535.1 Cytophagia bacterium CHB2 | reverse complement strand
AGTATCTGTCATATCATTCTGCAGGTTCGGCTCCGTCGTGCCGAGGCCTGTGTGCCAGCGCAGATTGTAATGATAACCATCCACCAAATCCTGCACATTCTCCAAGGTGATTGCCAGACCAACGGCATATTCCCCTCCGGAAAAACTATAGGCCTTGCGCACGAGTTTGCCCGGCGCAATTTCACGCTCAAACGTAATCGTGCGTGCTTCACCGGCGGCAAGCTGGACCAGGGAATCATTACACGAAAAATTATATTGGCTTGTGTTGAGGCTATCGAATTTGCTCGGGAGTATGATGGAGAGATTATTCACGCCGTTTTGCACGAGCAGAATGGGGTCGCCATTATGATAGGAATATTCTTTGAATTGCCATTCTTTAATATCACCGCCGAGCGTTGACAGCACGCCGCGATACAATGGCGTCTCGATGATGATGTCGCGCGCTAGTTGTGTTTCAACCGGCAACGATTCGAGCGAAGCTTGCACGGAGGCAATCCGGCTTTCGCCTCCGACGGCCAGACTTTCGGGCATTACCGGCTCCAAGGCCGGGGAAGCCACGCCGGTGGTGTCGCTCGGAGCCGGCGGCAAGTGACCGTACCGCCAACTGTGGTAAAAATCGCTGGTGAAAATGAAAAAGATCACCACAATCAACAGCGTCGCCAACAGTGTTCTTTTGTCGAATTCCATTATTGAGGCCTGCAAGAAAGATTAATAATAAGAGCGCATAAGAAGCTCATGGAACCGGATCGTAACCGCCGGCATGCCAGGGATGGCACCGCAGAATGCGCTTTATGCCGAGATAAGTTCCCTTCCATGCCCCGTGCTTCGCGATGGCCTGGCAAGCATATTCTGAGCAAGTCGGATAATAACGGCAAGAAGGCGGGAGAAGGGGCGAAAGAAAACGCTGATACAGCCGGATTGTGAATACCAAAATCGTTTTCATCGGAGGAACAACAGGACGGAGCCGGTGTGAAATTCTATCGCTGCACACTTTTTTTGGGAATGATTTTGCCCAGCCGTCGCATGTCCGCGCGCAACGCCGCGAAGCTCGCCTCAATCACCTTTTCGCTGCCGATAAAAACAACTTCCGCGCCGCCTGTGAATTCATGCTTTTCGAGGCGATAGGCCTCGCGCAAGCGACGTTTAATCGAATTGCGCGTGACCGCGCTTTTGATGCGCCGGGCCGTCGCAAACGCTACGCGCCGGCGCTCAGCCGCGCGCCAAACAACATTAAAACATTTACCACGCTTGAATTGCCCGCTTTCAAACAACTCATGAAACAACTTGTCGCCGCGCAGGATTTCCCGCTTGGGAAGATCATGCTTGCGGGTCATCTCATTCGTCACTGACGGTGAGGCGTTTTCTGCCCTTGGCGCGGCGGCGCGCAAGCACTTTGCGCCCGTTTTTCGTGGACATGCGTTCGCGAAAGCCGTGCTTTGCTTTGCGCTTACGATTATGCGGTTGATACGTACGTTTCATCGGATCACTTTCTGATGAGAATGAAAAATTAAATGCCCGGTGATTTCTATAGACAAGCGTCAAACTTAGCCTATTCTCGCTGAAAAGTCAAGCAGTTTTTCGGGCAAAAATCAAGCATCTCCCATACCGCAAGCCGTTGGTAATACTGTGCCAACTACAAAGCCTGCCCAACCATTTTCGATCGGGTAGGCTCTGTAAAAAACGTTCGCCTCAGGATGGATCAATTTTTGGCGCTGCTCCTGCTACGGCTTGACAGTTGCATCAAAAATTCAAGAACTCTATGCCCCCATGTCTCAACAAAGTCGAATGAGGGCGTATACCGATCTTCAAACACGTTGAAAAGCGAAGCTCTTCGAGCAGCTTCAAACTCTGGCCACAAAAGCGGAAATCCCACAAAAGCAAAAAAGCTTCTTTTGTGGGATTTAGGTTTTGTAGACAAAAACTTGCAAAATTTTATTCGATGCTTGAAAAACTCGTCGCGCTCGAACTTACGCCACTTCTGTCCTTATTCCCTCAGTCATATGCTCAAATTTGCCGTTAGTTGCCGCGAACTTGCGCCGTGCCAATCTCACGCGCAACCCTTCGACATAGGTGTAAACGACCGGAACCAAGACCAGCGTCAGAAGCGTCGAGCTGATCAATGCGCCGATCACGGCAATCGCCATGCTTTGACGAATCTCCGAACCCGCGCCCAACGCCATGGCCAGCGGCATCATGCCGAGCACCATAGTCAGCGTGGTCATGAGAATCGGGCGCAGGCGAGTAAATCCGGCTTCGAGCAAAGCCTCGCGCACAGACAAACCGCGGCTGCGCTGATCATTCGCACGATCGACCAGCAAGATGGCATTTTTTGTCACCAAACCCATGGAGAGCAACAAACCAATCATCGAAAACATATTCAGCGTTTGGCCGGTAAGCGCGAGCGCCGTGAGGCTGCCCACCAGCGCCACCGGAATCGAGAACATAATCGTAAACGGGTGAGCATAGCTTTCAAACAATGCCACCATAATCATGTAGACAAATAACGCGGCGAACATGATCGCGATCATCATGTCGCGAAACATATCCTGCATGTTTTGCACATCGCCGGCATAAGCAATGGTCACGCCTGGCGGCAGCTCGATATCAGCGCCGCGCGCTTGAATCGCTTGCGTGATTTGTCCGAGCGGCGCTTCACCACTGAGTTGTGAAGAGACCGTAATCAAGCGCTCGCGATCTTTGCGGCTGATCATCGTCGGGCCTTTGCCGTAATAAACCTCCGCAACCTGGCTGAGAAAGATGCGTTCGCCGCGGTAATTGACCAGCGTTACTTTTTCAACATCCGCGGGATTATTGCGATTCGTTTTTGCCAGCACCACCCGCGTGTCGAATTCGCTGTTGCCGTCCTTGAATTTTGTTGCGATGTCGCCTTCGAGCGCAGTACGCAGGGCCACGCCGATTTCTCCCAGCGTCAGGCCAAATTGCGCCGCGCGATCGCGATCAACTGAAACCTGGATTTCCGGCTGGCCCTCTTCCCATGAACTCTTCACGTCGCGCGTGCCCTTCACATTCGCCGTGATGTGCACGACTTGCTCGGCAACCTTTGCCAGCGTTTCAAGATCCGGCCCCTTAACCTCGATTTGCAAAGGCGCTTCTTGCGCTGCGCCAAACATGCTGATCGGACTCATGCGCACTTGCAAGCCTGGAATTTTAGCCGCGTGCTGCGCGATAATATTCATGACTTCTGCCGTGCTGCGCTCGCGCTCACGCTTCTCCTTGAGCGTCACTGCAATTTGCGCCACGTTCGGGCGCCTCGCGCTGGTCCATTCGTTTTGGGATTTGCCCACGGTGGCAAGATAACGCGTTACCTCCGGCAAATTTGCCAGCAGGCTTTCAACGCGCTGGGTGGCGTTGTCCGTGAGATCCAGCGCCGTGCCAATCGGCATTTCAAGGTTAATGGCAAACTCGCCGCGATCAGCCTCACTCATAAACTCGCTGCCCACCAAACCGAGCGGCACCAGCGTCAAACTCGCGATCAACAAAACAAAACTTGTCGCGACAATGGTTTTGCGGTGATCAAGACTCCACGCCAACAAATGGCGATAGCGTTCATTCAATTTATCCTGCCAGGCCTCGAACTTGTCGATCATGTTGTGCAACCAGCGCCAGCGGAACGTTGTGCGGCCGGCACGTGACCACTTGGAAGCCAGCATCGGTGTGAGAGTAAACGAAACGAACAGCGAAAGCAGCGTGCTCACCACGATGGTCAACCCGAACTCTTTGAAAATTTTTCCCACGATGCCGCCGATCAAAGCAATCGGCAGAAACACCACGACATCCACCAGCGTGATCGCCATGGCGGCAAAGCCAATTTCGTTGCGTCCCCGGAGCGCGGCAACTTTAGGCTCTTCGCCATGCTCGAGGTGGCGATGAATATTCTCCAGCACAACAATGGAATCATCCACCAGAATGCCGATCACCAGAGCCAGGGCCATCAACGACACCAGGTTGATGGTAAAGCCGAAAATCTGCATCATGATGAAGGTGGTCACCAAACTCGTGGGAATCGAGAGCAGCACGATAAACGAGTTGCGAAAACTGTGCAGGAAGACGAATAAAACCAGAGCCACCATCAACACCGCCAAGCCGAGATCGCGCTTGACTTCATCAACAGAGTGCAAAGTGAATTGCGTGATGTCTTGTGCGACTTCGAAGTGAATATCGCCCCGTTGTTCGGCTTCGATTTTAACCAGTTCTTCCCGCACGCGCTGCGCAACTTGCACAGAGTTGGAGCCGGATTGGCGCTGCAAATACAAACCGATTGCCGGCTCGCCATTCAGGCGGGTGTAGGTGACATCTTCGTTATAGGTATCGAGCACGGTGGCAACATCGCGTAAATAGATTTTGCTGTCGCCTTGCGCTGCCAGCACGATGCTATTCATCGCTTCCGGAGATTTGAACTGACCGGCGACACGCACGATGTACTGGCTCTCCGGAGAATTGATTTTTCCAGTGGGGAAATCAAGATTCTCGCGTTGCAGCGCCTGGCTCACCTGCACAATCGAAAGATTGTAGGCGCGCAA